>DVNP01000227.1 GCA_018714285.1 Candidatus Caccomorpha excrementavium
GCCTACGACAGTATTCTTCAGAAGGAAGAGGAATGGGAGCCGCGCTTCTGGCTTATCGACTGGATCATGGAGCTTTTTTCCTGAATGTCCGAGGTTATGTTTGCAATTTTGAGCCCATACCAGTATAATGAAGCTATAAAAAGGAACCCCTGACAAAGCTGGAGGAACAGTCCATGAATACAATCTACCTGAAAGCATATGCCAAAATCAATCTGGCTCTGGACGTACTTCGCAGACGGCCGGACGGCTACCATGAAGTCCGCATGATCATGCAGTCCGTCCGTCTTCATGACCGTCTGCGCATTACCAGAACCAGAACTCCCGGCATCCGTTTAAAGACCAACCTTGATTTTCTGCCCACGAACGAGAACAACCTTGTCTATGCGGCAGCTAACCTGTTTTTTGAACAATTCCCGCAGGATTACGGAGTGAATATTCAGCTGGATAAGCGTATTCCCGTATCCGCGGGAATGGCCGGAGGCAGTACGGACGCGGCAGCCGCGCTGTTCGGACTTAACCGCTTGTTTCAGACCGGGCTTAGCCTATCCGAACTGCAGAAGCTCGGCGTGAAGCTCGGAGCAGATGTTCCGTACTGCCTGCTTCGCGGAACCGCTCTCTCTGAGGGAATCGGAGAGATTCTCACACCTCTCGCGCCGGCGCCTTCCTGCCATGTCCTGCTCGTCAAACCGCCGGTCAGCATTTCCACGAAACATGTATATGAGCATCTGAGTCTGGACGAATCCACCGTGCATCCGGATATTGACGGCATGATAGACGCAATCCGCCGCAAAAGCCTGCCCGATACGGCAGCTCTGCTGTCCAATGTGCTGGAATCCGTCACACGGAGGGAATATCCGGCAATCGCGGATATTGAAGATACCATGCGGGAGTTCGGCGCGCTGAACGCTCTGATGAGCGGAAGCGGACCTACCGTATTCGGGCTGTTTTCCGACAGAGGTCGGGCCGAGAAGGCCTTCTACCATTTCAAGACAGGCCCCTGCGGCCGGCAGACCTTCATGACCGCCTTCTTTCAGCCGGCTGTTTCCGACATCCGTCATAAATAAGCGCGGATCTGCCCTCATCCGAACACCGATTCCACCTGCTTAATCATCAGGATTCGATCCCCCGGATGCAGCTGATCGCTTTCAAGTCCGTTGATCTCCCGGATCGTGTCCATTGTCGTGTAATATCGCCTGGCAATATCCCAAAGCGTGTCGCCCTCCCGGACAACATAACCAATCAGCCCCGGCATGGACTGAAGCTTCTCCATATCCGGCTCATTCACGGTCAGATCGGTAATCACCGGCTCCGAGACGGGATCGAATACAATGGTATTCAGGCGCAGTCCTGCCTTTATTTCAATTTCTTCCGCATCCAGCATCATAACTCCGATCTGCTCAAGCCCCGGGCGAATCTCGAAGATGCTCTCCGGCGTGATTCCCCTTACTTCAATCAGCTGAGAGAACGGAACCGCGCTTTTCATCGCCTGAAGCGGCCTTAGATCGTCCGCCGATATGTACAGCAGCTCCACCTCGATCACTCCGTCCGCCATAATCCCCTCGGAAGTAATCTGCGTTTCGTCAATTTTAACCGTTCCGCTTCCGTGGCAGATTTGAAGAACTCTGGGATTGCCCGATCCAAGGCGTATCCGGTCCGTAATGCGTGCTTTTGTGTTATTCTTGATTAACAGGTTCTCATATTCCATGGTTTCCCGGGCCGGGACAATCTCCTGAACGGGCGAGTAGATATCCGCCAGGATCTCAAATTCCTCTTCCCTGTAGATTTTTATATTCATATCAAAGACAATTTCCGCATCGACAATTCGTTCCTCACCGTCCGCGTCCGGTTTGATTTCCAGATTCCTGCCCGCAATGCCGACATCAATGTCTTCTATCATATCCTCATCACAGCCTCCGCAGTCGATGGACACGGAAAACGGGATTTCCGTCTCATAATATTCCATTGGATTCTCCTCGTCCTCACTCTGGTACAGAAAAAATACCGACGCCTCCCCCTTCAGCGTGAATTTATCCGCAAACAGCCGTACATCTGCATTTTTCAGTTCTACCTCGCTGTAAAGAAGCTCTGACATATTTCCCTTATTGGACGGAAGCGTAATCTCCTCTTTCAGCCGGTAGCTGTCCTTTTTATCCACTGCCAGCCCCGTTACGTGAATCTGCTTGTGAAGGCACTCCGCCCCTCCCCCGCCTTCCGCCGCAACCGCCGCTTCCGCGTCATAAAGCGTTTCAACAGCCGCGTTGAACCGTACAATGGAACGTACGCTGATTTTACGGGAATTAATGATTCCGGCACTCAGATCCTCGATCTCCCATTTCAGCGTCACATTCTCCTCACTGCAGTTTCCTTCCATATTAATAATCTCATCGAAGGGGATAGCGCCGGTCAGACTGTTCACCGGTCTTTCCGTATCATCGCTCAGATACAGAATATGAAATGATAAGCTTCCCCGCAGCATCAGCTTCCCGTTCACCATCTTTCTGTCTTCAATCTTTACCTGGCCCTGCTCGGTAATTACCCGGATAATATCCGGCTTTGTGTCCGGGACATTAAAATCATCATCCAGCGTCAGCTGAAGCGTACTCCTGCACTGTATTTTATTCATATGAATATTTTTTTTAATGAGCTCCATATCCGTAACCCTCCTGCATTTCATTCCGGACATGCCCGGCGCCGGCAGACACAAATCCCGGACATATCAATATCTGTACCATTGTATTCCCTTCTTCTGTCATTTATGAATCATATCCGGTTAAAATAATCTTTCTGTTAATTTCTTTGTATTTCGTCATATTATATAATCTCTTATTTGTTTTCATTTCTTTTTTCGTCATTATTCCGATGTTTGTGAATTTTATGTAAATAACTGTAAATCAAATGCACAGAATTCTTTGAGTATGGGTTCTTTAATTGTTTACTTTTTTATTCTTATGCTTGTACTTGTGTGAATTTTCCGAAAATTCACTTGACATCTTATCTATTATCATGATATATTGGACAAGATTCATTATGATAGCCCAGGATATACCCGTTTTCGGGAAAGGGCAGGACGTCATCTTTCAGGCAGATGACAGGCATTCGACAGGCATTTGCTCAGCAAATACCTTACACACATTGTCAGTGTAGATTGGAGCGCAGAATGGAATATCGTTCAGACATCAATAAGGTTCGCAATACCATACGCAGAAACGTCGGCCGGAGAGTCAAAATCAAAGAAAATAAAGGCCGCAACAAAGTGGATGTGGCGGAGGGTGTCATCGCTGAAATTTATCCCTGCGTATTTCTTGTCAGAGTCAGCAGTGTAAATCCGGATATTAAGAAAACACTTTCGTTTAGCTATACGGATCTGCTGACCAAGGATGTGGAGCTGTGTTTTGCTGCTGACAGCGAGAATGAATGAAAGAGGAATCGCGGGGCTGTGCGCAAAGAAACGGGCACAGTCCCGTCTGGAATTCGACTGTCTTCAGTTTTCAAAGACAACCGGCTCCTCCCTTAGCTCTGTCTTCACCACTACATAAGGCCATGTCGCCGCCTGCGTCACCTTCTCATCCGCCCCGGGGCCTATCAGGGTCGTTTTTATGTAGATGGAATTTTCTGTCAGATACAGCTCATCAACCGTTATGCTGTACCCGCCTGAGCGCTGTTCGCCGTATCCTGCCACAATATAAAGGTATTCACTGTTCGAATAGGTCAGCTTCATAGGTTCCTTCTTCTTCTCATCGATCAGCGTCTTAAGCTCCTCGGGGAGATCCGCCTCCTCTACAACGGTGAACTCCAGATCCTTCTGCTTCGCCGTCTTATCCCCGTCCGTTATTTCACATCCCGCCGCAAGCATCAGACCGCACAGAAAAAGGAAGCCCATTACGTACGTCTGCAGTTTTTTCCTCATGACTGCTCCGCAAAGTTTTTTTTCATTCTATGAAGCAAATGCTTTTTTTATGCCAAAATCCGCATGCCGTTTCTGTCGATCATGCCTGTATTTTGGAGTTTAACAATATTACTATAATATTTTATGATTTTATGAATAATATTGTTAAATATTTATCATATCGTATCTCGTTTTAATGATTCCCTTCTACCTTTATAAAAATTTTAACAATAAAATTGTAGATTTTTTATCAGATCTGTGATATACTCAATTTGTTTGTTTTAATATAATACGTCACCGGATAGCTGGTGACGATATGCCACCGGGCATCCGGTGATTCAGTTCAAGGAGGTTCAACTATGGCTTCAAACAAAATCCCTTTTGCAGGAAGCAAAGAGCAGGAAGCTGCCCTGATGCAGTACATTGCAGAGAAGAAGGATGATCCGGGCTGCCTGATGCCCATTCTTCAAAAAGCTCAGGAAATCTACGGCTATCTTCCCATCGAAGTCCAGACCATGATCGCGGATGAGCTGCATATTCCGCTCGAGAAGGTGTATGGCGTTGTTACATTTTATGCCCAGTTCGCTCTGAATCCCAAGGGCAGATATAAGATTTCCGTCTGTCTTGGAACCGCATGCTATGTCAAGGGATCCGGAGATATTTTCAATAAGCTTCAGGAGCTTCTCGGAATCGACAGCGGCGAGTGCACGCCGGACGGTAAGTTCTCCCTTGAGGCATGCCGCTGTATCGGCGCCTGCGGACTCGCTCCGGTTATGACCGTGAATGACGATGTCTACGGACGTCTGACTGTGGATGAGCTGAGCGGCATTCTGAATAAATATGCATAACCGGTCCGGAATTCGGAGGTGACTGTCTATGATGCCTGAGATTTCCCTGAATGTGCTTGATGTGGCGCAGAATTCCGTCCGCGCCGGCGCTTCCCTGATATCCATCTCCGTCCGGGCGGATACAAAGCAGGATACGCTTACCATTGTAATCGAAGATAACGGCTGCGGCATGACGAAAGAACAGGCAGCGCGTGTCATCGATCCTTTTTTTACTACCCGGACAACCAGAAAGGTAGGTCTTGGAGTTCCTTTTTTTAAGCTCGCCGCGGAAAGTACCGGAGGCAGCTTTTCCATCCGGTCAGAACCGGGGGTTGGAACCGTCGTTACCGCAGTCTTCATCCTCTCTCACATCGATCGGATGCCCCTCGGGGATATGGTCAGTACCATACATACGCTGATAATGATGAATACCGGTATTGATTTCTTATATACCTTCTGTATGGACGGGAGGCAGTTTGTACTGGATACAAGGGAATTCCGGGAGATTCTGGGCGACATTCCGTTCGACGCCCCGGAGATTTCTTCTTATATCAGGGAATATCTGACAGAAAATGAAAAAGAGGTTCTTCAGGGAACTGTATTATAGAATAACAGGAACGCCAGTTTTGAGAATTAACCTGTAAGAATGATAGATTAGGAGGACTGAATTATGAAAACTCTCGAAGAGTTAAGGGCAATCCGTGAAAAGATGCAGGGTCAGGTCGGCATGCGCGCCGAGGAGGAAGGTCAGACCAGAGTTGTGGTAGGCATGGCTACCTGCGGTATCGCGAGCGGAGCGCGGCCTGTTCTGAACACTCTTTCCGACGCGGTTCAGACGAAGAAGCTTGAGCATGTGATTGTAACACAGACCGGCTGCATCGGACTGTGCCAGTATGAGCCGATTGTGGAAGTAATAGAGCCCGGTAAGGAGAAGGTTACTTATGTGAAGATGACCCCCGAAAAGGCGCTTGAAGTCGTTGATCAGCATCTGATCCGCGGTCATGTGGTTTCAGAATATACTATTAATTCCGCAGTGGCAGATAAATAAGGAGGAACTGTTATGTATCGTTCACACGTTTTGGTTTGTGGTGGAACCGGGTGTACTTCCTCCGGAAGTATGCAGATTATGAATACCCTGCAGGAGGAAATCGACAGGAACGGCCTGCATGATGAGGTATGTGTTGTTCAGACAGGGTGCCACGGACTTTGTGCGTTAGGTCCGATTATGATTATTTACCCGGAAGCCACCTTTTATTCCATGGTTAAGCCGGAGGATATTCCGGAGATTGTTTCCGAGCATTTGTTAAAAGGACGCGTCGTTACCCGTCTTGTATATAATGAGACCGTGACTGACGACGGAATCAAATCTCTGTCAGAGACAGACTTTTATAAGCATCAGCACAGAATCGCGCTGCGCAACTGCGGTGTGATTAATCCCGAGAATATTGAGGAATACATCGGCACGGGCGGTTATGAGGCCCTCGGCAAGGTTCTGACCGAGATGACTCCCGACCAGGTGATCCAGGTTATTCTTGATTCGGGACTTCGCGGACGCGGCGGCGCGGGCTTCCCGACCGGCCTGAAGTGGAAGTTTGCCAAGGCGAATGACGCGGATCAGAAGTATGTCTGCTGCAACGCCGACGAAGGAGACCCGGGCGCCTTCATGGATCGTTCCGTTCTGGAAGGCGATCCTCATGTTGTTCTTGAGGCTATGGCTATCGCCGGATACGCGATCGGCGCTTCCCAGGGTTATATTTATGTGCGCGCGGAGTATCCCATCGCCGTTTCCCGTCTGGAGATCGCAATTCGGCAGGCAAGGGAATACGGCCTTCTGGGGAACGACATCTTCGGCACAGGATTTAATTTTGATATCGGCCTGCGTCTTGGCGCGGGCGCGTTTGTATGCGGTGAGGAGACCGCTCTTATGACCTCCATTGAAGGCAAGAGAGGCGAGCCGAGACCAAGACCTCCGTTCCCGGCACTGAAGGGTCTGTTCCAGAAGCCGACCATTCTGAATAATGTTGAGACGCTTGCAAATGTTCCTCAGATCATTCTGAACGGTCCCGAATGGTTTGCCTCTATGGGTACGGAAAAGTCCAAGGGAACCAAGGTATTTGCCCTCGGCGGCAAGATCCGGAACACCGGCCTTGTAGAGGTTCCGATGGGAACCACTCTGCGTCAGGTCATCGAGGACATCGGCGGCGGCATACCGAACGGCAAGAAGTTTAAGGCAGCGCAGACCGGCGGTCCCTCCGGAGGATGCATCCCGGCGGAACATTTTGATATTCCGATCGACTATGATAACCTGATTTCCATCGGCTCCATGATGGGCTCCGGCGGACTGATTGTTATGGATGAGGATAACTGTATGGTGGATATCGCCAAGTTCTTCCTCGAGTTCACGGTAGATGAATCCTGCGGCAAGTGTACGCCGTGCCGTATCGGTACGAAGCGCCTGTATGAGATCCTGGACAAGATTACGAAGGGCAAAGGTACGTTGGAGGATCTTGATAAGCTGGAAGAGCTGTGCTACTACATAAAGGAGAATTCTCTCTGCGGTCTGGGTCAGACAGCTCCGAATCCGGTTCTGTCAACGCTCCGTTATTTCCGGGATGAATATGTCGCCCATGTGGTTGATAAGAGATGTCCTGCCGGCGTATGCAAGGCCCTCTTAAGCTATGTGATTGACGCTGATAAGTGCAGGGGCTGTACGCTCTGCGCAAGGACCTGTCCGAATAATGCAATTGAGGGCAAGGTGAAGGAGCCTCATATTATTCATCAGGATAAGTGTATCAAGTGTGGCGCTTGTATGGAGAAGTGCAGATTCGGCGCTATTTCTAAGAAATAAGGAGGTCAGCGATGGAAACCGTAAATATTAAGATAAATGGTATGGACGTTGCCGCACCGAAGGGCTCTACCATTCTTGAGGCCGCGAAACTGGCCGGCATCGATATCCCTACTTTGTGCTACTTAAAGGATATCAACGAAATCGGCGCCTGCCGTATCTGTATCGTTGAGGTGAAGGGCGCAAAAAGCCTTGTTGCTTCCTGTGTCTATCCGATTAATGAAGGGATGGAGGTATGGACGAATTCTCCCAAAGTACTGAATTCCAGAAAGAGAACCCTGCAACTCATCCTTTCCAACCATGACAGGAAGTGCCTCTCCTGCGTACGCAGCGGAAACTGCGAGCTTCAGCATCTGTGTAAGGCGCTTCATGTAGATGATGAGAATTATTATGAGGGCGAGAAGACTCATTATGAGATTGACAACTCCGCCGCTCATATGTATCGTGATAATAATAAGTGTATCCTCTGCCGCCGCTGCTCCGCGGTGTGTGAGAATGTTCAGGGCATTGGCGTAATCGGCCCGAACGAGAGAGGATTTCAGACAAATATCTCCAGCGCCTTCTATATGGGCCTCGGCGAGACAAGCTGCGTATCGTGCGGCCAGTGTATCTCCGTCTGTCCTACGGGCGCGATTTCGGAGAAGGACTGCACGGATCAGGTGCTGGAGGCTCTGAACGACAAGAGCAAGCATGTGATCGTTCAGACTGCTCCTGCCGTCCGCGCGGGACTCGGCGAGGCGTTCGGCTATCCGATCGGAACCAATGTGGAGGGCAAGATGGTTGCCGCTCTGCGCAGGCTCGGCTTCGCCAAAGTATTCGATACGGATTTTGCCGCCGATTTAACCATTATGGAGGAAGCGACGGAGTTCCTGGACCGCGTTCAGAACGGAGGCGTACTGCCGATGATTACCTCCTGCTCTCCCGGATGGATTAAGTACTGCGAGCATTATTTCCCGGATATGACGGAGAATCTTTCCTCCTGCAAGTCTCCTCAGCAGATGTTCGGAGCTACGGCAAAGACCTACTATGCGGAGAAGATGGGGATTGATCCGAAGGATATTGTTATGGTCAGCGTAATGCCGTGTACGGCAAAGAAGTTCGAGATCGGCCGTGACAACGAGAACGCGGCCGGCGTTCCGGATGTAGATATCGCCATTACAACCAGAGAGCTTGCAAGGCTGATTGACCGCGCGGGCCTGAACTTCCAGGCTCTGCCGGATGAATCGTTCGATTCGCCTCTCGGTATCTCGACCGGCGCCAGTGTGATCTTCGGCGCGACCGGCGGCGTTATGGAAGCGGCATTAAGAACCGCGGTCTGGAAGCTGACCGGCGAGGAGGCGGACAGTCCGATCGATTTCACGGAGGTCAGAGGCGTTCAGGGAATAAAAGAAGCCTCCTATCAGGTAGCAGGAATGGAGGTTCGGGTTGCCGTTGCCTCCGGCCTTAAGAATGCGGCGGAGCTTTTGAATAAGGTGAAGTCCGGCGAGGCGAATTATCACTTCATCGAGATTATGGGCTGCCCGGGCGGCTGTGTGAATGGCGGCGGCCAGCCTCAGGTTCCCGCAAGCGTCCGCAACTTTACCGATATCCGCGCGCTTCGCGCCAAGGCGCTGTATGACGCCGACGCGTCCATGCCTCTGCGCAAGTCGCACGACAACCCGGCAGTCAAAGAGCTGTACGATACCTATCTTGGAGCTCCGGGAAGCCATAAGGCGCACGAGATTCTGCACACCACATATGTGAAGAGAAAGATTCATGAGATCTAATTAGAATTTCGATTGATACAGGGCCCGAATATTCATAGCAATGTTCGGGTCCTGTTCTGTTCTGAATGTTTTTCAAAAGGATGGCTGACGCGCTTATTCCGAAACCCGGATCGCGTATTTGATTACATGATCCCGTCTGTTCTCAAATACGTCGTAAGCCTCCATGATATGCCCGAAGGAGGTTCTGTGAGTGATCAGGCATCGCGCGTCAAGCCTGCCCGCAGCAATCAGCTCCATGATCTTCCCGCAGCTTGACGCATCGACGCCGCCGGTTTTGAATATCAGATTCTTCCCGTACATATCGGGAAGCGGAAGGATCTGCGACTCCTCATACATGGCAATCACGCACACGACCGCATTCGGACGGGCAATCTGCCAGGCCGTCTGAAAGGTATCCCGGCCGCCCGCCGCCTCTAAAACGGCATCCGCTCCGCGCCCCTGCGTAAGCCGCAGAACCTCCCGGACCGTGTCCTGATGCAGCGGATTCACTGCCGTATCCGCAAGTTTATGCCGCAAGGCCAGATTCAGCCTGTCATCCGCCGTATCGACGGCAATGATCTGTTTCGGACCGTAAAGCGCCGCGCACATCATGGTACACAGCCCGGCGGGACCGGCTCCGATCACGGCAACCGTGTCCTGCGGTTTTATTTCTGCCAGAGAAGCGCCCCAGAAGCCCGTAGACAGCAGATCCCCCGTGAAAAGCGCCGCCTCGTCGGACACGCTGTCCGGAATCAGAGTCAGACCGTTATCCGCGAAGGGCACCCGGACATATTCCGCCTGCCCGCCATCAATCCGGCAGCCCAATGCCCAGCCGCCGTCCGGATCCGTACAGTTATTCACATATCCCCTCCTGCAGAAAAAGCACTCCCCGCAGAAGGTTTCCACATTCACCGCCACCCGGTCGCCGGGGAAAAATCTCCTCACGCCTTCTCCCGTCTGTTCCACGACTCCAACAAATTCATGCCCCAGTATGGTTCCCGGAACCGCTCTGGGCACCGCTCCGCGCTTGATATGAATATCGCTGGAACAGATCGTGGTCAAAGTCACGCGTATGATTGCATCCTTCGGATCCTGGATTCGCGGCATGGGCCGATCTTCGAACAAAAGTCTTCCTTTTCCCTGATATACCACTGCTTTCATATTGCTCTCCTCTTTTTGTTTTTCTTCATTATACACAGGCTGTTTTCCGGATGCAAATATCCTTTGCAGGATTCCGTTCTCATGCGGAAATATCAAAAAGGCAAGAAAAATCTTCCTGCCCCCTTTACATTTTTATATTAACATGATATTATAATGATATCACATTGAATATGCAGCGTTCTGACTGCATACGGAACCTCGCGTCCGCGCGGTGTTCGCCGTTCCGTTTTCTTACACCGCGCAGAAACGAGGTTAAGTATGAAAGAAATCATTCTGAACACTAAGAAGAACGGCGTCGCCATGCTGCTGCTGACCATTCTCCTGTATCTTCTTGCCATCACGGGCTGTGTCTTCGGCGGTATCCTGCTCGATGAGACGGATAATCCGATCCTGCTGATTATCAGTATTCTCTGGATCTGCTTCGGATGGATTCCGTTCCTCGGCCTTAAGCTGCTGAACCCGGAGGAGGCCCTTGTCTTAACTCTCTTCGGCAAGTACATCGGTACTCTGAAGGAACCCGGCTTCTACTTTGTAAACCCGTTCTGCACCGCAGTCAATCCCGCGGCCAAGACCCGCCTGAATCAAAGCGGCGATGTGGACGGAACGCATAATAAGCTGACCATCCTGGCTTCGAATAGTGTCCAGTCCACAGAGATCGTCAGCAAGAAGATATCGCTTAAGATTATGACGCTCAATAATAACCGCCAGAAGATCAATGACTGCCTCGGCAATCCCATCGAGATCGGAATTGCCGTTATATGGAGAGTTGTTGATACGGCAAAAGCCGTGTTTCAGGTCGATAACTATAAGGAATATCTCTCTCTTCAGTGCGACAGCGCCCTTCGGGATATTGTCCGCATCTATCCTTATGATGTCGCTCCCAATGTAGACACAGCCGGCGACGGAATCGACGACGAGGGAAGTCTCCGCGGTTCCAGCGAGATCGTAGCGTCCCGGATCCGGGATGAGATTCAGAAGAAGGTTTCCCACGCAGGACTTGAGGTTCTCGAAGCCCGGATTACCTATCTGGCC
>DVNP01000228.1 GCA_018714285.1 Candidatus Caccomorpha excrementavium
TGACAGCGCCTTCCTGGACGGCGCGGTTGTGTATACCGTAACTTCCGATGCGATTGCGTTTTATCTGGATACGAAGGAGATCAAAGAAGAAAGCAAGATTACAGTGGAGCAGCTGCTCCTGGAGAAAATGATAACGAACCGGAATTTTAAAGGGGGAATCGAGGTTGTAAGGCGGATTAACAGCGAGGTGAACCGCCTGCGCGTAAGGAAGCAGGAGGTGCTTCGGGTGTTAAGCCTGAATGTCTTTGAGGGCGTGAAGGCTCTTGAGGAATTTAACCGGACCGGAATCCGGTGGTTTGAGGAGGAGCAGAATGCATTCGCACGGAATAAGGAGCAGATTGTAAAAGCGCTCGAGAAGACGCAGGAGGCGATGCGGGGGAATGAGAAGGATGAGAAATACCGGGAGGTGTTTCGGGACATTTATCAGCTGGATACCGAGCTTAAGAAGGCAATGACGAATCACGGTCGGCTGCTTGCTGACTGCACGCAGCTGTTAAGGCAGGCAGATGAGCGGATTCGGGGATATAAGTTCTCAAGACTCCGGCCGGTATTCGATTTTGGCGATTACCTGAGAAAGCTGATGGAAGCGGATCGCGCAGATCTGCTCTCGGGTATTGCGCTTGGTACGGCGGCGCCTGCCATCCGGAAGATGCTTCCGATGGAGAATCTTGCGGATCTGCTTTCCTGTCCGGGAGACAGGGAGGAACTGCCTGAGAAAGAGGAAGACTATACGGAAGAGGTCCGCCGGTTTGACGACGAGATTGAGGAAGAGCGAATCGGGAGTAATTACCGCGCGATTCTGAAGACGCTGCTGGATACGCTTCTGCTTCGGGGGCAGTTCGATTTGATTACGTTTAATCAGATTCTGGAGCTGAAGTTTTTTGACGATATTTTCCGCAACAGCGATTATTATTCGTTTCTCGTACATATCTGCCAGAAGCGGGAGTATGATATGGAGCGGCTGGAAAAGAAGCCGGAGACCTTCCTGGAGGAAATCCTCGCGAAGCTGCCCGGAGAGGACGGCGGAAGATACCGGGGATTAAGGTTCCGTGTGGAGCCGGATAAGACTCAGGAGGAAGACGGTATGATCCGGCATGTGATTGCGGGCGCGGAGAGGGATTCGGAATTCGTGACGTCGAATCTGTATTTTACCCGATTATGAGAAGCTTAAGATGCCGTACCGGACGGAAGTTGCCGGTACGGGACAGAGAGGATACCTATGGATACAAGAAATCTGGAACGGGCTGTGGAACTGTTTGCGGCTCTGATGAGCGGAGAGGAAATTAACCGGTCAGCCGGGAAGAATACGGCGCTGTATGATGCGTATAATACGGGCAGCGAGGTGAGCGAGCTTCTGGATGTCATGCTGAAGAAGCTGAATCTGAAGCTGTATGAATATAATTACGGACTGTTTCTGACTCCGGGAGGCCACAACCGCGTGTTTGGATTCACAAATGAGGAGCTTAAGCGCGTTATGGGCCTGCGGCTGAACCGGGAGTTATACCTGTGCTATTTTATTATTTATAATATTATTCTGTATTTTTACAGGGACTCTGCCGCGTATACCTATGCGGAATATATCCGGATTCCGGATGCGGCGGATTCGGTAAGCGGGAACCTTTCACGGATTATGGACGGACTGGCCGTGTACGCCAGGAATGAGCTGGAAGAGAACAGCTTTCAGATGCTGGCGCTGTTATGGGATGAGCTTCCCGCCGTGACAAAAGAGGATACCGGGGAGATCAGGGCCGGACGGGGATCGAAGGCGGGATATGTGAAGCTGGTATTTAATTTCCTGATTGCGCAGGGAATGTTCGCCGAAGCGGAGGAACGCTATTACCCGACGGATCGGTTTCATGCGATTGTACGGAATTATTATGAGGAGGAGAGAGGACGTCTCTACGAGATAGTAAAGGAGAGCCTGGAGAAGGGAGGCGCAGAGGATGCCGCTGATTAACAGAATCCGCGTGAATAATGTCAGATATAATTTCGGGACACAGATGTATGACGATTTCATGCTCAGGCCGTTCGGAAGGAATATGCTGTATGATCTGGCCAACGGAGGCGGGAAGAGCGTTCTGATGCTTCTGATGCTGCAGACGATTATACCGAACTGCACGCTCGACGAGAAGCAGCCGGTTGAGAAGCTGTTCCGGACAGGAGACGGAAGCCAGACGATCCATTCCCTGATTGAATGGAAGCTGGATCCCGCGCAGATTACAGACGGCATGAGATATATGACGGCGGGCTTCTGCGCCAGGAAAGCTCCGCAGGAGGGCAGAGAGGGCGGAGAGGCGAAGGAAGCCGCTTCGATTGAATATTTTAATTACTGTATCTTTTACCGGGATTATAATGAGAATGACATCCGAAATCTTCCGCTCAGCAAAGATGGAGAGAAGATTACCTACAACGGACTGCGCCGGTATCTGAAGGATCTGGAGAAGGATTCGGTCAGGGTGCGGATCTTTGACCGTAAGGGAGAGTACCAGAGGTTTCTTGGCGGTTACGGCATCTATGAGAGTACCTGGGAGCTGATCCGGGGAATTAATAAGACGGAGGGGCATGTCAGAACTTATTTTGAGACGAATTACAGGACAACCAGAAAGGTTGTGGAGGATCTTCTGATTGAGGAAATCATTCAGAAGTCCTTCCTTCTGAGGACGGACGGAGCCGCCGTCGAGGATTCTATGGCGAATACGCTTCTGGATATGAAGGATCAGCTGGCGGAGCTTGCCAGGCGCCGGGAAGAGATGGGACAGTATGACAGGCAGGCAAAACTGCTGAAGACGTTTGCCGATCAGGCCGGCGGATTGAAGGAGCTGTATGCAAAGAAGGAACAGCAGGAGAAGGAGCTGACCAGGACCTATGAGGGAGCGACATGGTATTATGAAAGCCGGAAGAGAGACTGTGAGGAACGGCAGAGAGGCATTGAGTCGCTGACGGCCCAGATTGAGGACATCAAAAAGAGGATCGCCTGCGCGAGACTCTGCGGGGACAGGAACAGAGCCGCGCAGATGGTTCTGGAGATTGAGATGCTGGCCGGCGGCCTGGAAACGGTAAAGAACCTTCAGGCAAGGGAGCTGATGTCTCTTCAGATGAAGGAAAGCATGAATGACTACCTGGAATATCAGGAAGAAAAGAAAAAGCGCGATGAGGTGGCTGAGACGATTCGGGCCATGCAGGATAAGAGTACGGATCTGACAGAGGAGCTTAAGCGCCTGACCTGGCATATGAAGCGGCGCATGGATCAGAAGAAGACGCGTATGCTTGGGGAGTGTGCCCGTTACAGAGAAGAAGAAGGCAGACAGAAGGAACGGCAGGCGCGGTATGAGGCGGAGATCCTGAACGCGCAGAGAAAGGAAGCGGTTGCGGAAAGCAGAATCGCGGACTGGAAGGAAGAATGCAGGACGCGCCGGAACCGGATGGCCGATCAGATGGGAGAAGCGGGAATTCTGCTTGCCGAAGAAGCGGAGAATACCGCCGGACTGCGCGCGAAGGAGACAGAAGCTCTGAAGGAGGAGCAGGAAGCGCTGCAAAAGGATCTTAAGGCTGCAAAAGAGACGGCAGAGTCGCTGCGGGTAAAGCTGGCAGAGCTGTACGGCAGAAGCGAGGAGCAGAAGAAGGAACAGGAAGCGCTTGAGGCCTTCGAAGAAGCGTATCGGGAGAAGCGGGGACAGGTCTTAAAATATCTGCGGATCTATAAGAAGCCGACGCTTGAGGAAGCGCTGGAGCGGATTCAGGAGAAGGAAGAAGAAGCGGTTCGGGAAGAGGCTGTTCTGACTGCGCGCAAAGAGGAAAAGGAAAGACAGAAGGAAGCGCTGGAGAATCGGAAATGGGTTCCCGAGGACGGCGTACAGGAGCAGCTTGTGGACTATGCCAGAGAGCGGTACCGGGAAGAGATCGTGACCGGGGCGGATTATCTGGAAGCGCTGGATGAGACAAAACGGGAGAAGCTGCTCCTGCGGTATCCGTTCCTTCCGTTCGCGGTCATCGCGGGATCCGCTTATGAGAAGCTGGGATCCGATCGGGAGCTTCTGAATACAGACTGGCTGAAAGGCTGTATTCCGGTTATCAGAAGGGAGCTGCTTGAGAAAGGGGAGAATCTTCTGCTGCAGGACAGAATCCTTCTGCTGACAGAAGACAGAGCATGGATGTTCTGCAGGGAGACATTGGAGAAGGAGGGGCAGCGGCTTGAGAGAGAAATTGCAAAGCTGACACAGAGTCTTGCTCTTTTAGCGGAGCGCAGAAAAACGTATCGGGCGGATGCGGAAGCGCTTCGGGAATTCCTGTTGTTCTGGGAGAGGGACTGCGGGGAGAAAGCGGACAGAAGACAGGCGTGTGAAGAAGCGTACCGGCAGCTGCAGATTCAGATAGAAGAGGCGAAAGAGCAGGAGAGGCAGGCATCTGAAGCGGAAGCACAGCAAAAGCAGAAGGGACAGGACATTCAGTCTCTTCTTGATGAAAAGGAGCGATCCCTGGCCGCGCTGCGGGCTCTGGCCGAGGAATATCGGGAGTATCGGAAGGCAGATTTGCTGTTATCCGGGGCGCAGGCCGATTATCGGGCGGCAGGAGCCGCATTTGAAAAGGCAAAGGAAGGAGCTGCCGAATGCAGGGAACGCTTACGGGAGCTTGCTCTGGCTGTCAGAACCAGGGAAGAATCGGCTGCGGCCATGGACAGGGATTGGGAAGAGAAATACAGCGTCTATTATGAGGAGGGAGATTACGGGGAGCTTTCCTGTTCTGATGAGGAGCTTGCGGCCAGACTGAACGGACGGCGAATGGCTGCGCTGTCAAAGAACGCCGAGCTGGAAGATAAGAATCGTCTGGTGAATTCCTACATATTGGCTATGAACCGGTGTCTGCGTTCGATTACGGCAAGAGGCATCAGCGTTGCGGATCTGACGGAGCGTCATGAGAAGGGAGAACTGTATCAGACCGGGGAAGAGGAGCTGTCCGAGGCGAGAAAAAGACAGAACAATCTGACGAAGGAGATTGCGTCAAGGCAGAAGGCGCTGGAGCTTTTAAAGGCGGACTGGAACAGGCTGGACGGAAGAAATACTCAGGCTGCGGAGGAGATTGAAAGAACCTACGGAAGCTATGAGGAGATGAAGCTTGATACGGAGGATGCGAAGAATTATCTGGCTGCGGCGCAGGAGACGCTGGATAAGAGACAGTCGGAATTAACCGCGGCAACTGGCGCTCTGGAAGCTGCCAGAGAGGAGATCCGGACCTATGAGGATGTCCGCAGGGATATTGAGAGAATGTTTCGGGGAACGGGGATCGAGCCTTCCGCAAAAGAGGTCAGAATCGAAGAGGGCGTGGATCTGCGCAGTCATTTCCGGGAGGTGGAGGAGCAATATGAACGTCTTCTGAAGCGGCTGTCGAAGGAGCAGGAGAAGTTCTTCCGGAACAAGGAGACGCTGATTCGGGATCTGGAGGAGGCGAAAGCCCATCCTCTCGCGGAAGAGATCCGTACCGCCGTGAAGCTGCCCGCAGATACAGAGGATGTGGATCAGATACAGACAGGACTGGAGCAGATCGTGGAATGTCTGGCGCTTGAGAAAGCGCGGATAGAAGACAGCATAAGGGAGCTTCAGAGCATGAAGGAGAATTTTGAGAGTCAGTGCCTGCAGCGCTGTATGAATATCCGGACAGAGCTTGAGCGTCTGCCGAAGCTGTCTGGTATCATGCTGGACGGAGAACTGATTCCGATTATCCGTCTGAGTGTTCCCTATGTGAAGGAGGAATTTTTCAGGGAGCGTATGTCTGCCTATATTGATGAGATTGTGCGGGGAGCGGACAAAATGGAGAATAACAGAGATCGTCTCAAATACATTCGCGCGGCGCTGGCTTGGAAGAAGCTGTTTTCGGTAATTGTAACCGATATGAATGCGATTCGGCTGACTCTGTATAAGAGAGAACGGATAAAAGAACAGAGCCGTCATCTGCGCTATGAGGAGGCGGTCGGAAGCACGGGGCAGTCACAGGGAATCTATATCCAGTTTTTGATTGCGATTATCCATTATATCGCCAGCATTAATTCGGCACAGGCGGATCCCGGAGAGCTTACGAAGGTGATATTCATTGATAATCCGTTCGGAGCGGCCAAGGATATCTATATCTGGGAACCGATTTTTGCTCTGCTTCGGACGAACCGGGTGCAGCTGATTGTACCGGCAAGGGGAACGACCCCGGCCATTACGGGCCGGTTTGACGTAAACTATGTTCTCGGACAGAAGCTGGCAGACGGGAAGCAGCTGACTGTCGTGACGGAATATGTGAGCAGAGTGGATACGGGCGATGTGGAATATATTCCGCTGCGTTATGAACAGGCAAGCCTGGATATTATATAAAAGGAGTGGTACGGATGGAGAGATATAATACGATTGTTAAGATAGAAGAGATCCGGCGGTTGACCGAGAACGGGGAGATTGAGAGAGCGGTCCGCGCGGCGGATACGGTGGAATATGAGCGGCTGCGCACGGTTTCGGATCTCAGTGTTCTTGCGGAAGCTTATATTCGCGGGAAGGAGTTTGGCAAGGCCAGGAGAATCTATGAGAAAATATTCGAGCGTTCCCGTTCAAGGCGTGTGGCGATGCAGCTGGTAAATCTTTCGATCAAGCTGAAAGATATCGAAGCGGCGGAGGAATATCTGGAGGAATTCACGAAGATCGCGCCGGATGATTTTTACCGCTATATCTTCCGGTACAGTATAGATAAGCTGAAAGGAGAGCCGTATGAAGTCCTGATCGAGTCTCTGGAAAAGCTGAAGAAGAAGGAGTACATTGAAAAATGGGCGTATGAACTGGCGAAGCTGTACCATAAGGCGGGGATGGATCGGAAGTGTGTGGACGAGTGCAGCGATATTATTCTGTGGTTCGGAGAAGGCCAGTATGTAGATCGGGCCAAGGCGCTGCGTTCTTACTACTACGGGGAGCTGGATCTGGGATGGCTGGAGGAATCCAGACTGATGGAGACACAGCCGATACCGCCGCTGAATCTGGCTTTGCCCAAGGAACCGGTTCCCTTCGTAAAGCCTGCTCCCACTCAGCCGAAGAAGGATGAACGGTTTGAGAGGAAGATGACGGGAGGCTATGTCAGTCCGATTGACGGCAGGCGGACGAAAGGGGCAGGGATCCCGGCATCCCGGCCGGCTCCGCTCAATGCGCAGAGGCCGGCAGCGGGCGGATATTCCGGGAAGAATCCGGAACAGGAACCTCTTCCGGTGATTGACGTGGAAGGACTGTTTGATCTGCCGAAACAGGATCCTCAGGAGTCAGGGGAGTCAAAGGCGGCACAGCCTTCTGTCGTTTCATTCACGGAGAAGGAAAGCGCCGCAAAGGACAGAAGGATTGCGGAAGACAAAAGCCATGCGGGGAAAGAAAATCTCCCGGAAGAGGACAGCGCGGCGGGGAAAGAAAATCTTCCGGGAGACGAAAGTCCTGCAAAGGACGGAAATCTTCCGGAGAGCGAAAGTCCTGTAGAGAGCGGACAGCGGGAAGCGGCGGCGGCCCGGGAGAGCCGGGATTCCGACGAGAAGGAGTGGGGCAGAGAATCCTTGACCGAAGAGCTTCTCAAGCAGGAACGCAGAGAGGA
Source organism: Candidatus Caccomorpha excrementavium (assembly GCA_018714285.1). Taxonomy (GTDB): domain Bacteria; phylum Bacillota; class Clostridia; order Lachnospirales; family Lachnospiraceae; genus Caccomorpha; species Caccomorpha excrementavium. The sequence continues at coordinate 7,597 of DVNP01000228.1, forward strand.
GAGAGAAAAGAACCCGGTACAGCAGCCGGAAGGGCAGGTTCGAACCGCGCAGGAACCGGTTTCTGCGCAGCTTGCCATGTTCCGGGAATCCCTGGCTGATCAGGGCCTTCGATATGAATCCCTGTTCGGACTCCATTCCCGGATTCCGGGAATGGAGGAGCAGCTCGCGCGGACGCTCTCCGACACCGTGACGGGAGAGGCCGTGCAGTACAACTACCGGATTGTGGGAGAAAAGAGTACGGGAAAGACTGCGCTGGCCAAGAATATCTCCCGGTATTTGTACAGGACGGGATGTATCGCAACTCCCAGAGTGGCGCTGATTACAGCCGGGAAGCTGAATCATATTAATCTGATTCAGAAGAAGGAGGCGATTGCAGACTGCTGCATGATCATCGAAGAAGCAGGTAAGCTGAATACTTCCGCGGCAGCGGGGCTGGCTCATGTGATTCGTACCTTCAACGGCAGAATCGCGGTAATACTGGAAGACACCAAAGAAAATATGGACAGGCTGGCGGCAGAGAGAGAGCCGCTGATTCGGCTGTTCAAGCCTGATATAGTTCTTCCCGGATATACGCCGGAGGGACTTGCTCCCATTGTAACGGAGCTTCTGAAGGAAAAGGATTATCATCTGCTGCCGGGAGCAGAGGAAGCGCTCTTAGACTGCCTGAAAAGACACAGGGAACAGGCGCCGGAGGAATTCAATCTTCAACTTGCTGACAGGCTTGCGTCCATGGCTGCCGAAAAAGCCGATCAGCGCAATGAAGCCGAGCTTCTGAAGTTTGTGGAATCCGGAAGCCTTGGCAAAGCGGACCTGGAGGGAGTTGCCGCGAAAGATTTTGAGGAGATATAACGGCGCTGTAGGTGTTGTCAGGAGGAACAGAAAGCAGGGAGGGAATTTTCCCTCCCTGTCTTGCGCAGTTAAAGACTGTCATCCTCTTCTTCGAAGTCCTCTTCCAGATCATCGCCGAACTCTTCAAAAGCATCCTCTTCCGGCTCCTCTTCGTACGGCTCCATGACCCGCCGCAGCTCCGGACGGGAAAAATATTCCTCCGGAGAGAAGTCCGGATTCTCCAGATAGGCGATTGTATCAATCAGCAGCATAATCTTGTTAAAGGAACGCTGAGAGTCCTGTCTGTCCATTTGGATATTCAGCTGGCGGTTTAATACATTCAACAGTTCTTTTCGTGATAGCTTCATGTCAGATTCCCCTTATCATAATAATAGTGTATGGTTCTCATGTTCTATTATAGTCATAATGCGATCGAAAATCAATAGACGAACCGATCGAATTTTAATTTATGTGATATTTTATTAGGCTGGGAAAACAAAATGTCAGGAACATAAAGAATTCACTTGTAAGAAGGCGGTATTTATAGTATGATTAAGTTTAATTTGTGGTTTAGCGATCCGCTTACGGAATGGAGGTTGTTATGGGAAAACAATTCTGGAAACCCGGGAATATGCTGTATCCCGTACCGGCTGTAATGGTCAGCTGCGCAAGAACGGGAGAAAGACCCAATATTATTACGGTGGCATGGGCGGGAACCGTATGCTCGTCGCCGGTTATGGTATCGATATCCGTCCGGCCGGAACGATATTCCTACTCCATTATGAAAGAAACAGGGGAATTTGTCATTAATCTTGTAACCAGAGATCTGGTGTATGCCGCTGATTACTGCGGAGTGAAATCCGGGCGCGATACGGACAAGTTCCTCAATATGAAGCTTACGCCGGTTCCAATGGAACATGTCTCGGCGCCCGGAATCGGGGAAAGTCCCGTTAATATTGAGTGCAGGATCACGCAGATATTGAAGCTGGGTTCTCATGATATGTTTCTTGCCGATGTCGCCGGAGTAGCCGTAGACGAAGCATGGCTGAATGAACAGGGCAAATTTGAGCTGAACCGGGCCGGGCTTGCCGCGTATTCACACGGGGAATATTTTGCGCTTGGCGAGAAAATCGGTTCATTCGGATATTCTGTAAGAAAAAGCGGGCCAAAGACAGCTCTTGCGGATCCAAGGAAGGCGCAGGGGAAGAAGAGAACAGACGGGGATAGGAAAAAAAAGGCGGATAAGAAATGAAGAATAATAATATAATATTAATCGGGATGCCGGGAGCAGGGAAAAGCACGATGGGCGTGATTCTGGCCAAGGTAATGGGGTATCGGTTCCTGGACGCGGATCTGCTTATTCAGGAGCAGGAGAAGAGACTACTCAGGGAGATTATTGAACAGGAAGGTCAGGAAGGCTTTATCGAAGTCGAGAACCGTGTCAACGCGTCTATCTGTACGGAGAATACCATAATCGCCACAGGCGGAAGCGTCATCTACGGAGCAGAAGCTATGAAGCATCTTGGGAGTATCGGAACGGTGATCTACATCAGGTTGAGCTATCAGACAGTCAGCGAACGGCTTGGGAACATCCGCCAGCGCGGAGTCGTATTAAAGGAAGGGCAGACGTTGTACAGCCTGTATCAGGAACGATGTCCCCTGTATCAGAAGTATGCACATCTGACAATTGACGCCGAAGGAATGGATACGGAGCAATTGATGGAAACGATATTAGAACAATTAAACAGCGCCGGTTTATACGGAAAATGACAAAGACAGAACAAAGACTGCCACAGATTTGCCATAAATTTGCCGATTTTAATAAAAACCATTTTACAAATCCGGTCTTTATGGTATAATAGGCTGCAAAGCGGCTATTATTTTTCGGCGCCGCCTGAAGGGAGTCAGAGTTCATTAAGGTGAATGTGATGGAGAAGCTGCAGCTGTATCAGGGGGAAGAATCAACTGCAGGCTTTTGTATTTTATATATATTATGAAAAAAATCAGAGGTGCAGAATGGAACAGTATATTATAAAGGGTGGAAAGCCCCTCGCCGGTGAAGTGTGCATCGGCGGAGCTAAGAATGCGGCACTTGGAATATTGGCAGCGGCTGTGATGGCAGACGAAACGGTAACAATTGAGAATCTTCCCGATATTCGTGATATTAATGTTCTTTTACAGGCAATTCAGGAGATTGGAGCGACAGTAGAGAGAGTAGACAGGCATACCGCAAAGATCAACGGGGCAAACATCCATTCTGTGATTGTGGATAATGATTATATCAGGAGAATTCGCGCGTCTTATTATATGCTCGGTTCTCTTTTAGGCAAATATAAGCATGCGCAGGTCGCCTTCCCGGGCGGGTGCAATATCGGAAGCAGGCCGATTGATCAGCATATCAAGGGCTTTGAAGCGCTTGGCGCGCAGGTGCAGATTCAGCACGGACTGATTCAGGCAGAGGCGGCGAAGCTGACGGGAAGCCACATTTATCTTGACTGCGCGAGTGTGGGAGCGACGATTAATATTATGATGGCGGCATGTCTGGCCGATGGACAGACGATTATCGAGAATCCGGCAAAGGAGCCGCATGTAGTTGATGTCGCGAATTTTCTGAACAGCATGGGGGCGAATATCAAGGGAGTCGGCACGGATGTAATCCGCATCCGCGGGGTCGAGAAGCTTCATGGCAGTACGTATTCCATTATTCCGGATCAGATAGAAGCGGGTACCTTTATGCTTGCCGCGGCAGCGACGAAGGGGGATGTTCTGGTTAAGAATGTAATTCCCAAGCACTTGGAAGCGCTGACGGCCAAGCTGATTGAAATCGGGGCGGAGGTGGAGCAGTTTGACGACGCGCTCCGCGTCGTCGCGACCAGAAGGCTGTCGCACACACATGTCAAGACCCTGCCCTATCCGGGATTTCCGACAGATATGCAGCCTCAGATGACCTCGGTTCTCGCGTACAGCGAGGGAACAAGCATCGTGACAGAGAGTATATTTGAGAATCGGTTTAAGTATGTGGACGAGCTGGCAAGGATGGGCGCATCCATTAAGGTGGAGGGAAATACGGCCATTATAGACGGTGTGGGGAGAATGACGGGAGCCATTGTCTCGGCGCCCGATCTGCGGGCGGGAGCGGCGCTTGTAATTGCCGGGCTTGCCGCAGAGGGAATTACTGTAGTGGAACAGGTAGAATATATTGAACGGGGTTATGAGGAATTCGAGCGCAAGATGCGTGAGTTGGGCGCAGCGATGGAGAAAGCGGATTCCGAGGACGAGAAGGCGCTTTTAAAGTTCAGGCTTAAGGTAGGTTAACCGTTTACCACTGCCTGCCAAAGAAAGAATACGATCCAAAGAAAGAATACGGCGGCTGATGCAGATCAGACCGCCGTTTGTTCATTTTGCTTCTTCATATATTGAGATATCGCATGGTCAATTGTCAGATGGATATCTTCAACAACGCCGTAGTTTCTGGAAGCAATGGTAAGCACCAGATCCGAGCAGGACGCGAGCTTCCCGTCATAATCCCCGATAATTGCCGCGGTATACGCGCCGATAGTGCGGGCATATTCATGAGCGCGGATTAGATTGCGTGAATTCCCGGATACGGACAGAGAAATAATCAGATCGCCGGGGTTCAGATAGTTCTTCAATGGTTCCAGAAAGACATCGTCATAAGAAAAATCATTGCCGATAGCAGTCTCCAGGGACATACTGTCTGCAAGACTGTATATACGCATACGCCTGGAAGCCTGCGTATTAATTCCCTTGCCAAAGTCACAGACCCAGTGAGAAGCCGCCGCCGCGCTTCCTCCGTTGCCAAGCACGAATATCTGCTTTCCGGTCTGTCTGGCCTTCTCCATTGCGTGATAGACAGCGTTCAGGACACTGCCGTCCAGAGAATCGAGAGCTTCTTTCAGCTGGGCGCGGTAGCAGTTAAAATAGTCTTCCATATAAAGCCTCCATTCCGGTACTGTTTCCGGGTTCTGTAAAAAGGAAGAAACCGGAAGTAAAATTTTAAATAATGTCATAATTATTTAAAATAAATCAATCTTATAAAAGAAGTATAGCTTTATCTGGAAAATAAGTCAAGTACTTTTCATATAAAATCAAAAATTTCCAAAAAAAACCGAAGAAAATTCATCCCTTCTCCGGCGGTAAATCGTTGAGTTTCTTTGCTTCCCGCACCAAACATAATAATCCTTCCTTTCTGTCACATACAAGATGTAATATGTGAGTATAGCATACAAATACAACAGAATTATTAAAACAACTAAATAATTTAGAAAATAAGAGTAAACTTCTTATAAACTGTACAAATTATCCAAAAAACAGAACGGTTCAATTTGGCTATTGACATTTTATGTATGATACGATAAGCTAATACCACAGATTGTTGAATTCTAACTGCATATTGTTTTATGTTCTCTTATTCCGAGTGATGGAGAGTAAAGACTCTGTGAAGTCACGGCAACCCCCAGAGAGGAAGGTGCCAAGTTGAGCGAGCAATCGAACAATAAGAGGATTTGATTATCTGAGATCGGATCCGCTTATGAGCGGATTTTTTTATTTCAATGAAGGTTTGCATGATGAACGGTCCGTGTTCCGCGCGGATCTACCCTGCCCTGCAGGCAGTACAAAAGGAGGAAATAATGGAAAAACGACTATTTACATCAGAATCAGTAACCGAAGGCCATCCCGATAAGATCTGTGATCAGATATCGGATGCTGTGCTGGATGCGCTGATTGAGCAGGATCCCATGAGCCGGGTGGCCTGCGAGACGGCAATTACAACTGGTCTTGTGCTTGTTATGGGCGAGATTACAACGAAGGGGTATGCGGATATTCAGAAGATTGTGAGGGATACGGTCCGGGAGATCGGATATGATCGCGCCAAGTACGGATTCGACGCCGATACATGCGGAGTAATCGTGGCGCTGGACGAGCAGTCGCGGGATATTGCAATGGGTGTTGACAGGGCGCTTGAGGCCAGGGAAAGCCATATGTCGGATCAGGACATTGAGGCAATCGGAGCGGGCGATCAGGGCATGATGTTCGGGTATGCGACCAATGAAACGGAGGAATATATGCCGTATCCGATTTCGCTTGCCCACAGGCTGACCAGACAGCTGGCAAAGGTGAGAAAGGACGGAATGATTCCGTATCTGCGCCCGGACGGCAAATCGCAGGTTACGATAGAATACGGCGAGGACGGCACGCCTGTTCATCTGAACGCGGTGGTTATTTCAACACAGCACAATCCAGAGGCGGAGCAGGAACAGATTCACAGGGATATTCACAGATACGTTCTCGAGCCGGTGCTTCCGAAGGAGCTGGTTGACGAGAGAACGAAATATTTTATTAATCCTACCGGCCGGTTTGTGATTGGCGGTCCGAACGGAGACAGCGGCCTGACGGGAAGGAAGATCATTGTGGATACCTACGGCGGCTATGCCCGTCACGGCGGCGGGGCCTTTTCCGGCAAGGACTGCACCAAAGTAGATCGGTCCGCCTCCTATGCTGCCCGTTATGTTGCGAAGAATCTGGTGGCTGCCGGACTTGCGGATAAATGTGAGATCCAGCTTTCCTACGCGATTGGCGTTGCACAGCCGACCTCCGTTATGGTGGATACATTCGGGACCGGAAAGAAGACAGATGAAGAGCTGGTAGATATGATTCGGGCCAATTTCGATCTTCGCCCGGCGGGTATCATTAAAATGTTGGATCTGAGAAGACCGATCTATAAACAGACGGCTTCCTACGGACATTTCGGACGGACGGATCTGGATCTGCCGTGGGAGAAGCTGGATAAAGTCGAAATATTAAAACAATATCTGTAAAGAATAAAAACGGGATGCCTCAGGATAATCGGTTGTTTTGAGGCATCCCGTTCTGATCGTACGCCCGGTGGAATGAATTGCGGGTCCTCCATTTCCGTTATAATTGGGTTATAAAAACTTTATAATTAAACTGCCCTTACATCATGGATATTCCGGTAAAATATGATATAATCATCGTATGGCACAGAATGCCGGGGAGAAAGGAGGGACGCCATGGATCTGAAACGAAGGCTGCTTGCGGCGTTTCTGATTATTACTATACTTCCTGTTATCATGATTGCGACGGTCGGAGGAGTGATAATAAAGCTGCAGGAGGATTCGGTGCGGGAGAGTTACGATGTGAATTCCAAGACAATGGATCTGATATCGAACCCGTTACGGATCTTCAACCGGCTGACAAGAGGAAATTATAACGATCTGAGAGTCTGCGCGATGGAAACTCCGGAGAAGTTTGAGGACATGGAATATGTTGAGAATGTGAATAGTGAACTTCTGACGAAGTATTCTTTTCTGGCGCTCAGGAAGGGAACGGAATATATCTATGAAGGAAGCGGCGGAGATTTTGAGCAGCTTAAGGATAAGCTGCCGGATTTCGGCGATTACAGTACGGAACAGGACGGCGGAATCTATATCAGTGTCGGATTGGGCGGGGATGCCTATCTGGTGAAGCAGCAGGATTTTTATTATACGGACGGCGCGGAAGGAACCGTATTTATCATTACGGATGTCAATACGCTCGTGCCTCAGCTTCGCTCCTCCGCCATTCAGGGAGTCATCGCATTTGTATTAATCCTGTTTTTAACGGCTATGATTCTTGTCGTATGGCTGTACCGGAGTATCTTAAGACCGCTGAACACTCTGAAGAAAGCGATGAATGAGGTGCAGTCAGGCAATCTGGATTATTCCGTTCAGGGAGATCCGGAGGACGAGATCGGACAGCTCTGCGAGGATTTTGAAGAAATGCGGATTCACTTAAAGGAACTGATTGAGGTCCGGATGCAGTATGAGCAGGATATGAAGGATATGCTCAGTAATATTTCCCATGATCTGAAGACCCCTCTGACCGCGATTAAGGGATATTCGGAGGGGCTTCTTGACGGAGTGGCGGATTCCGAGGAGAAGCGGGATAAGTATCTGAGGACGATATATACCAAGGCAGCCGATATGTCGGCGCTGGTAGACGAATTATCGGTATATGCCAAGCTGGACTGCAATACGGTGCCGTATCATTTTGAACCGATTAATGTGATCGGATATTTCGAGGACTGTATGGATGAGATCAGACTGGATCTGGAAGTGAAGAATATTGAGCTGACCTGTCACATGGATGTGGCTCCGTCTGTCCGCGTCGTTGCGGATGCGGAGCAGATCAAGCGGGTGATCAATAATATTGTTAATAATGCGGTTAAGTATCTGGATAAGGAACAGGGAAGAATTCAGATCCGGATCAAGGAGCTGGGTGATTTCGTTCAGGTAGAGATTGAAGATAACGGAACCGGAATCAGCGAAACGGATCTTCCGAATATTTTCGAGCGCTTTTACCGGGCCGACGCGTCCCGCAATTCTACAAAGGGCGGCAGCGGGCTCGGCCTTGCGATCGCAAAGAAGATTGTCTCGGAACACGGCGGGGAGATCTGGGCTACCAGCGCGGAAGGACAGGGAACAACGATTTATTTTACCCTGTGTAAGTATAAAGAAAGCTGAAAAGAGCGGATTGGAGGAGAGGCATGAGCGGAAAAATACTGATAGTGGAAGATGAAACGGCGATCGCCGAACTGGAAAAGGATTATCTGGAATTATCCGGCTTTGATGTAACGATTGAGGCGGCGGGAGATACGGGACTTGTGCGCGCGCTGAAGGAGGATTTTAATCTGATTATTCTGGATCTGATGCTTCCGGGAGTGGATGGGTTCGAGATCTGCAGGAAAATAAGGGAATCTAAGAATATACCGGTTATTATGGTGTCTGCCAGGAAGGATGATATTGACAAGATCCGCGGGCTTGGTCTCGGGGCGGATGATTATATGACGAAGCCGTTCAGTCCGAGTGAGCTGGTGGCCAGGGTTAAGGCGCATCTGGCACGATATGAGCGTCTGATTGGTTCCGGCTCCAAAGAGAATGAGGTAATTGAAATCCGCGGAATCAAGATCGATAAAACTGCAAGAAGGGTCTATGTGAACGGAGAGGAGAAGCCGTTTACGACAAAGGAATTTGACCTTCTGACATTCCTGGCGGAGAATCCGAATCATGTCTTTACAAAAGAGGAACTGTTCCAGAAGATATGGGATATGGAATCCATCGGCGATATTGCTACCGTAACCGTGCATATCAAGAAGATCCGGGAAAAGATTGAGGTGAACACCTCGAAGCCGCAGTATATTGAGACGATATGGGGCGTAGGATACCGGTTCAAGATCTGATGTCCCGGAAAATTTTGAAAAAAAGGTGTAACCATCGGGGCGCCTCCTGCGAATAAAGAGTAAAGACATGATTACAGGAGGAACTATCATGAAACGGAGAAAGCACCGAATACAAAAAGCTGCCGGTATGGCGGCGCTTGCGTTATTGTTGACCATGAGCCTGGCGGCATGCCAGAGCGGAGAATCGGATAGTATTACCGAAACGGATCCGATAACCGGTTCAGAGACATCAGGGGAACCGGTATCAGAAACAGAGGAGCCGGAGGTTACGCAGGCCCCTGCTCCGGAAGAGACTTCCGGAGAGAATGAGTCCGATACGGCGCCGGCTTCGGAAGAAGAGACTACAGAAGAAACCGAAACGACAGAGGCAGAGAGCACAACAGAAGCCGAAAGTACAACTGAAGCTACCGTTCCGGAAATGAGCGAGGAGACATCAGAGTCTTCGGAAGCCCCGACGGAAGCTCCTGATCCGACTGAGGCCCCTGACCCGACGGAAGCGTCCGATTCAACGTCAGAGCCGGAAGCGGAAGGGGAGAACACGATCCTTGAGGGAAGCCTGGAGGAGATTATGGAGGCTGTCTATGAAAGGGTTGACTCCGAGCTGCCAAGAGTGATGAACGTTGCGATTACCGGGGAAAATGTGGAGTATTATCTGGGAACGGCGGAGCTTGAGTTTGAGGAGGCAATGGCATCGGAAGCGATGATGATAACAACGCCTTATTCCGTCTGCCTGGTGCGTCTGCCGGAGGGAGCGGATGTTGAGGCGGCCAAGCAGACGATCGTGCAGTCGGCCAATCCGAGAAAGTGGATCTGCGTAGGCGTAGAGCCAAGGGATGTACTGGTCGGCAGTATTGACAATGTGGTTCTGCTCGTAATGACAAGCGGTATGTCACAGGAGATTATGGATGCCTTCTTATCTCTGCAGGAAACCGGAGAGCAGGCCGAGGTCCTGTCGCAGGCCGTAAGCCCGGATGAGAACGGAATTCTTCTGTATCAGGGACATGCTGCGATGGCGCCGGAGAGTTACAGCGAAAGCTCGGCGATTCATCTTGGCGAGAAGATCGAGTCTATCTATGAAACCTGCCTGGAGGGACAAACGAATGTGTATTATTCGGTAATTCCGGACAAAAGCTTTTTTATCCCTAATACCATTCTGTCAACAGAGGATTATCTCATGATGACAGATGTACTGCAGCAGACGGTGGAGCATGCCCAGTATATTCCTTTGATGTATGAGCTCTCCCTGTCAGACTATTATCAGACCGATCTTCACTGGAAGCAGGAAGAGCTGTTCGGAGTGCTGAATGTACTCGGGGACGCAATGGGATTCGAAGTGGAGGAATCGGATTTCAGCCTGAATTCGCTCAGTCCTTACCGCGGCGTATACGCGCCTTATATGGAGAACGCACCTTCGGAACGGATGAGTTATCTGGTGAACAGGAATACAGAAAATGCGCAGGTATCTATTTATGAAAGAGGAACCTATACAGGGGTATATCTGCTGGATGAATGGGAGACGGATGTGCCGTACAATCTGTTCCTTGGAGGGCCGAACCCGCTGGTTGAGATTACGAATCCAGATCTGGATAACGGGAAGGAGCTGATTATCTTCGGCGATTCCTTCATGAGCAGCCTTGCTCCGCTGCTGACCGGAGTCTATGAGAAGATTACGCTGATCGATCTCAGGTTCGTCATGAGCTCGTATCTGCCTGAGGTCGTTTCCTTTACCGGGCAGGATGTTCTGTTCCTGTATAATACGGCAGTTGTGAACAACAGTTCGATGCTGAAGTAAAAGAAATTATATAACCGGCATCCGGTACGATAACAGGAAAAACTTCAGGGAGCGCCCGAAGCGCGGCAGCGAGCCGGTTTCGGGCAGCTCCCTGATTTTTGTCTGTCTGTAAAGACTACCGGTTGACAATCTTATAATATATTTTGGAAGTCAGCTGGTATACAATAAAGTAGATGACGGAGAAAACTGCCGAAACAGCGACAAAGCAGAGCACAATCAGTCCCGTTCTCTCAAGCTGGAACATGGCAAGCAGGCTTCTTAGAATCCGGAAGGCCACAGCCAGATGGATCAGGGCTCCGATGAGGGGCAGGAAGAAGACCAGCCGGAGCTGCTTGTTAATGGTTCTGCGGATATCCCGTTTATCCATACCAACCTTCTGCAGGACTTCAAAGCGGTTTCGATCCTCATAGCCTTCGGATACCTGTTTAAAATAGATGATCAATACCATTGCCATCAAAAACAGCAGTCCCAAAGCAACGCCAAGGAATAGAAAGCCTCCGTACAGTTCATTCCATTCAATCCGGTCAAGGTCATAGCTTAAGACGGTGAAGGTACTGTTGTTCAGGCCATAGGCCTCTTTCATCGCTTCTCTGTATTCTTCTATGAAGGCGATTCGATCCTCTTTATCCCCTTTCAGATCGGCCTGCGCCCGGTTATAGGTGTATAGATACAGATTCTCCCGGTTCTCAAGCGCCATATAGCTTTCGGTAATTTTATCGAGAGTCTCCCGGCTGTCTACCACAATAATTGCTCCGCGGTCCATGGACAGATCTGCCTTCGGGGAGGTGAAGCTTAATTCGTCTACCTCTTCTTTTACCCGGAAGGTGGCGAACGGCATGGTCAGCGTATCATGTCCGTAATCATTTACCTTGGAGAACAGAATAATTTCATCCGGTTCAAGAGTTTCTTCGGTTCCCTCCATCCGGTTATAATCGTCCAGAAGGATGACGGTGAACTCATAGTAATAGATATCAAGCGAAGAGTAGGACAGCATATAGTCGGGCGTTGTCTCGAAGGAGGTGCCGCCGTCGGGATCAATTCGCATCAGATTGAATGCCGTATAAGAAAAATTCTGCGCGTCCACAAGCGTAACATTGTGCTTTTCGGCATATTCTTCCATCTGCCCGGACAGATCTGAAAGAGGAATCGCATCCGTGCTGCAGGTTACGGCCAGCTGTCTGGGATTGCGGGCTCTGAGCATATCCTCCTTGCCTGCATATAAGGCAATGGTTGTGGATACCGTAACCAGGATCATGGTACTTAAGATACAGATGTTGGCAAGGCCGGCGGCATTCTTTTTCATCCGGTAGATCAGGTTGGATATCGAGATAAAATTATTCGGATTATAGTAAAAGCGCCTGTTCCGTTTCAGCGTCTTCAGGATAAAGATGCTGCCGGAGGTGAAGAGAGCATGGGTACCGATAATAACGAGGATTACGGCGCCCCAGAACTTTATTATGGCCAGCAGGATGGATTCCTCTGTCAGCGCGATGTAATACCCGTAGCCAAGGCTTACAAGCCCGATCAGCGTTATGATAATGGAGCTTTTCGGTTCCTTCTCTCCTTCGTTCGCCGACTTTAACAGTGAGATTGGTTTGCTTAAGCGGACCTGAATATCATTGAATAAGAAGGTGAACAGGAATACAATCCCGAAGAAGATGGCAGTCTCCGCGAAATGGGCCGGGTTCAGGATATAGGTGGAATCCGGCGAGGTGTTGATCAGCCGCATAAGAATCCGGAACAGGAGATTACCGAATATGGAACCGAACAGCAGACCTCCAATCAGGCTGGCTGCGGCCATCAGCAGGGATTCAAAGAACATGACGGCAGAGATCTGCCGCTTCTCCAATCCCAGGATCGAATACAGGCCGATTTCTTTTTTTCTACGCTTCATCAGGAAGGAATTCGCGTAGAATATGAAGATGACTGCGAAAACGATGACAACGATTTTTCCGATCAGGAACAGAGAGTATACCATATCCCGGCCGCTTATGTTCTGAAGACCTTCGTTGTAGGCAAAGGAAACGAACAGAAAGTACATGAAGATCGTTCCCAGGCAGGCCAGGAAATACGGGAAATAGGTCTCGCGGTTCTTCTTCAGGTTCGTCAGCGCAAGCTTCAGATAGAAGGTGAATTTCAATGCAGGTCACCCCCGTTCGCAAGTACGGTGAGAGTATCGGAGACCTTCTTGAACATCTCGTCTGTGGAGAGGGCGCCGCGGTAGAGCTGATGGAATACCTCTCCGTCCTTGATAAACAGAACGCGTCCCGCATGACTGGCCGCTCTGGCGCTGTGCGTTACCATCAGAATGGTCTGTCCCCGGGAATTGATTTCCTCAAAGAGGGCAAGAAGTCTGGCGGAGGCTCTTGAATCCAGCGCGCCGGTCGGCTCGTCGGCAAGGATAAGCTTGGGATTGGTAATTATGGCTCTGGCAACCGCGGTCCGTTGTTTCTGACCGCCCGAGACCTCATAAGGATATTTGTTCAGCAGATCGGAAAGGCCCAGAAGCTCGGCAATGGGAGTGAGCTTCGGAAGCATTTCCTGGTATGATTTTCTGGACAGGACGAGCGGGAGCAGAATATTGTCCCGGATCGAGAAGGTATCCAGCAGATTAAAATCCTGGAATACGAAGCCAAGATTCTCCCTTCGGAACGCGGATAATTCTCTGTCCGGGATTGTGCTCATTCGTTTCCCGTCAAGAAGAACTTCTCCCGCGGTCGGCTTATCGAAGGAAGCAAGAATATTTAAAAGAGTCGTCTTTCCGGAACCGGATTCTCCCATGATTGCAGTAAACTCTCCCTGCTCTACGGTGAAATCGACATCGCGCAGCGCCTGGCACTGCTGGCCGCCGAGCCGGGTGGTATATACTTTTTTCAGATGCTTTACTTCCAATAATGACATAATTACCTCCATTCCTGCGCCCGTTGTGCGCGTAAACTCTGAGTCAGACTGCGCTCCGCGCGAAGCCGGTGTAGGGTTGGTGGATAGCCCCGCACGGAGAACGGATTTCCATGTGTAAGAGGGTGGGAACATGGAATCCGGCTGACGGCAGACAGGTAGGTAGTGGTGGTCAGCTGCCGTCCTCATCAGTCTGGAGTTATCATACCGCAGACAGGAGAAGGATGCCTTAAGTCTTCCTTACATTTTTTTCTCCAATCATTACATTTTTGTAAGATTGCGGAGTCTGACTCATTCAAATACCTCCAGCCGTTTCATGGAGAACAGGATCCGCACGGAGGTTCCCTTCCCTACCTCAGAAGTAACCGAAAGCCGGTGCCCGAGCCGATCCGCCGCGCGCTTACATAAGAAGAGCCCGAGACCGGTAGCCTGTCCGTTTACACGGCCGTTCTGTCCGGTAAAGCCGCGTTCAAATATCCGGGCCGCATCCTCGGGAAGGATTCCGATTCCCGTATCTTCAATGACAAGGGCATTGTCTGCCGGATCGAAAAAGATATGGATATAGCCTTCGTTCGTGTATTTGAGCGCGTTGGACAGGATCTGTTCAATGATAACGGCAAGCCATTTTTCATCGGTCAGAACGGTCTGTTCTATCTCCTCATACTTCAGAGCCAGCTTCTTTAAGATGAAGAGAGAGGAGTATTTGCGGATGACCTGTTTGACCAGTCTGTCAAGATGGCAGTCCGTCAGGACCAGGTCGTTGCGCATATCTTCGATGCGCAGATATTGAAGCACCATATTGGAATACTGTTCAATCTTAAAGAGCTCCTG
>DVNP01000229.1 GCA_018714285.1 Candidatus Caccomorpha excrementavium
GCTCTGCGGCTTCTGCGGCTGGTGCATGGAATGTCTCTGGACAGGACTCTCTTCCGTCCTGCACCATAAGGACAGGGAATTATCCTGCCGCACCTCCGTATGGATGTTCCCGATCTACGGAATGGCGGCGCTGTTCGGACCGATTGGCCGAAAGCTGAGCGGCCTGCCCGCCGTTATCCGCGGAAGCATCTATACCTGCATGATCTATCTGACCGAATATACAACCGGATCTCTCTTGAAAAAGCATCATGCCTGCCCTTGGGATTACAGCCGGAGCAGATTCCACTATAAAGGACTGATCCGCTTTGATTACGCGCCTGCATGGTTCCTCGTAGGCCTGTTCTACGAACGCCTCCTTCTGGTCAGACGGTAACGGCCTTCCGGTCCGATACGCGCCGCGCTTCCCGCGTCCGTTGCCTGCCGTACTGATTTCTCTCCTGAGCCGGAGATGATATAACAGCTGCCCGGCGGCTATTATATCATATATTCCCCTATAAGAAAAGATACCCTGCCATATTCCAGGATCCGCATTGAATTCCGATTATTTGCCCTTGCCGAAATCCATCAGGAATGGTACACTGAGTCTATCAAACCAAAGGGGAATATGTACTTATGCTGAAAGCTATTATATTCGATATGGACGGCGTCCTCATTGACAGCGAACCGCTTCATGCCAAAGCCGCGGTTATGGCTCTTAAGCGGTTCGGGATCTCCATATCCATCGATTACTGTTACCGGTTCATCGGTACTACGACCAGACATATGTATGAGACGGTCATAGAAACATACCATCCGCAGGTCTCCCTGGACGAATTAATTCAGGCGGATCATGAATGTAAGGATTATCTGATCCGAACAGAAGGATATCCTGCCATTCCTTATATCTGCCGCCTGGTTCGGGAGATTCGCGCCGCCGGACTTCTGACTGCGGTTGCCTCTTCCTCCACGATGGAAGAAATCAAAGCCAATACTGCCGCAATCGGGATCTCTGACTGCTTTGACCGTCTCATATCCGGAACACAGGTTCCGAATCCCAAGCCCGCGCCCGATATATTTCTGAAAGCCGCTGCGGATCTCGGCGTTCTTCCGGAAGAGACCGTTATTATTGAGGATTCTTCGTTTGGCATCCGCGCGGGCAAGGCCGCGGGCGCAGCATGCGTCGGATTCGCGAATCCGAATTCCGGCAGACAGGATCTGTCACAGGCCGATCTGGTTGTTGAAGGCTTCGAGGAGGTCGATGTATCCCTTCTTATGCAGGTATGGGAACGGTTTCGCGGACTTCCGCTTACAGCTGCGGTCACTCCGCGACTGATTCTCCGCGAGCTGTGCATGGATGAAGCCCCGGAGCTGTTCCGGTTAAACAGGGAACCCTCCATCCGAACCGTACTGGAGACCCCGGCCGCCTCCCTGACCGATGAATGCGGCATGCTGCAGGCATATATCCGAAATATCTATTCGTTCTACGGATATGGGCTGTGGGGAGTATTCCTCCGGGAAGGAGGAACACTCATAGGACGGTGCGGACTTTCTCCCTTCCGGCTTAACGATTCCGCCGCAGTCGAACTCGGATATTATATCAGCCCGCAGTACCAGAGACAGGGCTTCGGATACGAAGCAGCTTCCAAGACTCTGCTCCTGGCCAGGGAGCGTTACGGGCTTACCGCCGTGTACGCAAGAGTCTCCGCAGACAATACCGCCTCTCTTCATCTGATACGCAGGCTGGGCATGCAGGCTGCGGGAACGGACGGCTCAAAGCTTCTTTTCCGTATAGGATTCTGAGCTATGTATCCAATCCGGCAGCCGGCTTCTTGACCGCGCTGCCGGATCTCTGACTTCAGAGGAAGGCATCAAAGGCCTCCTTCCGAAATCAGGCTTCCTCCTATCGGCTCCGATTGCCGTCCAATGCATCGCCGACATCGTCTACCGCATTATCAATGCCGGTGATCACATCATCCGCCCCGCGCTCGATCGAATCGCCGAGGGAACCCTCGGTTCCGTCCGTCCCGTCCGTAACGCCATTCACGGCGCTGCCGGAACCGTTGGTCGTGTTGGTCGTTCCGTCGGTCGTCCCGTTCGTGGTTTCGTTATTATCGTTCATTCCGGAAGACGGCTGCGTATGGTTCCCGGTCGCTTCCGTATTCCCCGAAGGGGTCTGGGATGAATTTCCCTGCGTTGTCCCCTGCGTGGTACCGTCGTTATCACGGGTCGAACACGCGGTCATGCAGAAAAGGCAAAAACACATAACTACACTGCAGATTACAGCTCTTTTTTTCATGGATACTCCTCCTGACTGCTTTGAGGCCAATGGCCACGATTATAGTTTGCCATGTTAGTATCTCTTATCAGCCCGGAATTATTCAGACACCTGAAATTCCGTCATCATATTGCGGAACCGTTTTGGAAGCAGCGTATTCTGAAGCCTTTCATTCCTGCGTTCTTCAATGGCAATGCTTTCAAAAAATGCCTTCCACAGATTCGGATAATCCTCTTCCTTTCCGGCTTCTTTTTCCATTTGATAAAGCAGTTCATCCGTTACCTCTGTCATATACCACGGCGATTGGGCCGGATGAACGGCAGCCTTCTTCCTGCGCCTGTCACAGATAACAAAGTTCTCGCCCGGCAGCCTGTCCGCAAAGTGCGGCGCAACCAGCGCGGCAATATCGCTCTTCGGCTCGAATTCTGCGAAAAGAATATTCCTGTAAACTTTTGAAAATCTTAAAAACCCAAGATAGTGATGAACCTCATTGCCGACCTGCCGGTTCATCTCAAATACGGCCAGCACATACGGATTCGTCAGCCGGTCCGGCGTCCTTCGTCCCAGCTTCAGGCCAAGCACAATAAAGCGGTATACCGCCTCCGCCTTATCCTTCCGCTCCGAGCA
>DVNP01000230.1 GCA_018714285.1 Candidatus Caccomorpha excrementavium
GGTCAGAGGATATGATATTCCGCCTGTTGCGATAATACAGGCATCCGCATACAGCTTTGCTCCGTTCCGGAGCACAACATGGGAGAATGCCCGGTCCGCGGCCTCCACGGATATCACCTCGGTATTCAGCATAATCGTTACGTTCCTGCGCCGCATCTCCCGTTCCAGACAGGAGATAACATCGGACGACTTATCCGAGGCCGGGAACACCCGGTTCCCCCTCTCAACTTTGAGCGAAAGGCCCAGATCCTCAAAAAAACGCATGGTATCGGCGCTGTCAAACCCGGAAACGGCGCTGAAGAGAAAGCGCGGATTCGATCTCACGCCGCGCAGCAGCCCTTCCGCATCCGTGGCATTCGTAAGATTGCAGCGTCCCTTTCCGGTAATATATAACTTCCTGCCGACCTTATCGTTCTTCTCGCATACGACCACATCATGGCCGTTCCCGGCAGCCGTGACGGCTGCCATCATACCGGCGGCTCCGCCTCCGATAATTACAACTCTGCTCATTATTACAGGAATTCCTTTCCCTCTTAATCAATTGGCCCTCTCCAGATATACCTGATCCGGACCGAATTCATAATGACCGGATGAATAGGCTTCCCCTTCCAGCCGGTATATTACCTTGCTGTAATCCTCCAGATTATCAACAAGGCTCTGCGCGAACACATCCAGCACCGCGCTCTCTGCCGAGCTTCCGAATCCGGAAGACGGCGGCTGATCCTTATAAAAGTTCACAATTACGGCATCCTCCTGTGTCTCGACAGACTCCACCTCTATCGTATACCCCTGATCCTCCAGCGTGTCGATGACCGTATCCACAATGAACTCCGGGGTCAGCTCCGTATCCTGCGGGATCAGCACCGATACAGCCTCCGGCTCGAGGGTAAGCGCATTCATGGTGTAGATC
This sequence comes from Candidatus Caccomorpha excrementavium, assembly GCA_018714285.1. Lineage (GTDB taxonomy): Bacteria > Bacillota > Clostridia > Lachnospirales > Lachnospiraceae > Caccomorpha > Caccomorpha excrementavium. The sequence goes on from DVNP01000230.1 coordinate 911, forward strand.
TGCAGAATGCGGACCTGAACCGGTTCGGCAGAAACGTTTTCCGAGGACAAGTCGTCCGTTCCGTCCTCCGACGCGCTTCCGGGCTCCGGGGGCAGCTGAGTAATCCGGTTCTCTGTCGTAACGGCGGCAGATATCGTCCCGGAAGTCGCTTCCGGATCCTGGTTCTGTTCATCCTGTCCCGTACAGCCGGAAAACAACAGAAACACACACAGTAATAATGATATAACAATACCTGTTCGGATTCTGATATTCATCTGAAAACCTCCATATAAAATCTACTGCATCACCTGGCTCCTATGTAAGTTTGTCCATATTATGATACAGAAGTATGTCATTTATATGGTATTTTCCCGAATTATTCAGAAATCCCTCCCTGCGGCGCCTTCTTTCTCTCGGACAGACAAAGCCGCAGCAGATTCAGCGCGTTCTGCACGGAGAGCTCCCGTATCTTCTCTCTGTTTCCCTTAAACAAAAACCGCTCCGTCCGGACGGTTTCCTTCACCCGGCACGCAATGTATACGGTTCCGACCGGCTTCTCCTTGGTTCCGCCGTCCGGTCCCGCGATTCCCGTTACGGAAACCGCCGCGTCCGCTCCTGTCGCCGCGGCTGCCCCGGCCGCCATCTCTTCCGCCGTCTGCCTGCTGACCGCTCCGTATTTTGCAAGCGTTTCATGCCGGACGCCGAGCAGAGCCTCCTTCGCCTCATCCGCATAGGTTACAAATCCGCTCTTTAACACCGCGGACGCTCCCGGCACATTCACAAGTCTGCCGCACAGCAATCCTCCCGTACAGGATTCGGCCGCCGTAACGGTGAAGCCAAGCTCCTTAAGAAGCCCGACCACATGAGCCTCCAGAGTCTCTTTTTCCTTAAACGTATAGATATGATCGCCGAACCGCTTCTTCAGCTCATTCACAACGGGCGCAGTCAGCCGGATTCCTTCCTCTTCGTTCTCTGCGAATGCCGTTATCCGGATATCAACCTCGCCTGCTTTCGCATAAGTGGCTATTGTTGGATTCGTCTGAGAATCAATCAGATCCTTCAGCATGGTTTCCGCCATGCTCTCTCCGATTCCGCATATTTTGGCCATACAGGAATACAAGGTTCCCATCCCGTCGCGCAGTCTGGAAAGAATCGGCAGTACTTTTGTTTCAAACATCGGAATCAGTTCATTCGGAGGTCCCGGCAGCAGAACCATGTGCTTTCCGTCCCGCGTGTGAACGAAAAGTCCCGGAGCCGTTCCGTTCTCATTATCCAGAACCTCGGCTCCTTCTATAATCTGCGCCTGTCTCCAGTTATTCGGACTGATTGTCTTATGAATACTGTTCCTGAAATACGCTTCGATTCTCTCTTTGGTATGAGGATCCTCAACCAGCCGCAGGCCAAGCGCTCCTGCCGCCGCCTCTCTTGTCAGATCATCCTCCGTCGGCCCCAGCCCTCCGGTCAGAATAACAAGCCGGGAACGCTCCAGCGCGGTCCGTATCACCTGTGTAAGCCGTTCCTCATTATCGCCGACCGTTACCTCATAATAGACATGAATGCCTAATCCGGCGCACTGTTCGGAAAGATATCTGGCATTCGTGTTGACAATATTCCCAAGCAGCAGCTCGGTTCCCACACTGATCAGCTCCGCAATCATTTCGTCTCCTCCTTCAGCACATGACGGTTCTTAACGATATAATCCACCAGCGATATCAGAGTCAGCATCAGGGAAATGTAGATCAGAATCTGTTCCAGAACATGGAACCACAGATACGGCAGATGTACAATAAGAAACACACACATAATAATCTGAAATGTCGTCTTGAACTTTCCCCAGTAGCTTGCCGCAATCACAACTCCCTTATCCGAAGCGACCAGACGGAAGCCGCTGATTATGAATTCTCTTCCGATAATCAGAATGACAATCCAGGACGGCATCAGGCCGAATTCCACAAAACAAATCAGCGCCGAGCAGACCAGCAGCTTATCGGCAAGCGGATCCATGAACTTTCCAAAATTCGTTA
>DVNP01000231.1 GCA_018714285.1 Candidatus Caccomorpha excrementavium
TTCCCGGCTCCCGCGCCGTGAGGAGAAGCGCTTTGTGAACCCGAAGCATACCTGTAATTGCCCGGAGCATACCCTCCCGCAGATCCCGTCTGCCGCGGATTCCGCCCCTGCGCATATCCGGACCGGGCATAGCCCGTCTGGCCGGAGTGCCGGTAAGCGTACTGAGCAACCAATCTCATCTTCCGGCTGACCTGACACCACGGGCACTCCGCCGCGCCCTCATAATAGATATGCGAAGGATCGCTCCGACAGGTCTTTAAGTGATTCTCCAGCTGTTCTAATGCATGATACCATTCCTCTGCCGAAGGACGCAGGGAGGGGGTTCTGTGACCGGTAACGAACGCGCGCCGGAACAGATTCTGAAGATTCTCCGGCAGAGTTTTAATATCCGGCGCATACCGCGGAATCTCCATATTGCCGGCGCGGCTCTCCGGGAAAAAAGCGCATTTGCCATTCTGCATATTGTCAATCGGCTGGAATCTGGAGGAGGAGCCGCTGATTACCGTACAGGCGAACGGATGCGCTCCGTTCATCAGCAGCGCAAAGATAAGCACCGCAAGGGAGAACCGATCCGTCTCGGGAGTAAAGGTAGGAAGCGGCGCGGAGGGGAAATGAATTCCCTGAAGCTCCGGAGCGACGAATTCGGGCATTCCTACCCCGCACCGGTAAGTTCTTCCGGAATCCGAAATATGATAGGAATCCGTATCCACAAGGACTGCCATTCCGTCGTTCGGATTCACCAGAATGTTCTCTGGATTCAAATCTCCAATCACCTGATGAATCTCATGGACATTGTAAACTGCCGCGGAAAGATTCTTCGCAATGGCGACATAGAGCGGCCAGGGCTTCCCTTTTCGCTTATCATATACATAGAGATTCCTCAGCTTCTCTTTCCCTTTGATTTTGGGCATCAGATACCCGGCAAAGCTTCCGTTCTCATAGAGAACGTCAAGCGGCCAGGCATACTGCTCCATCGCTCCCGGCCGGTTCGCCGTCATGAATGATAATTTGCGTTCCCTCTCGGTCGTCCGTTTGTCCGGCCGGTATATCTTCGCAACATAATCCGGCGCGCCGGTCACATCGTAAATATCCCCCTCGCCTCCGCCCGCAAAAGGTGCGTCCGGAGTATGATACCGTTTCCCGGAAAGTCCTTTATATTCTGCCATTAAGTATTCCCTCTCCCTTTATTCCTGCATTTCGTCCCGCCTTCTTAACGCGTCCTTCTGTACCGATATCATCCGATCGCAGGAGGCCTGCATGGATATCAGCAGCCTCTCCAGTTCATCCATCACGGCTGTCTTATATTTTCCCGCGATCTCATCCTTCCAGAAGACCGCGGTCTCCTCCCACAGCTGAGCCACCTGCCTTCTGACATCTTCTATCCGCATCTAATCACATCCTGTCTGATTCTTCCGCTTCCTTCCGCGATTTATGAAACAGCTTTTTCAACAGCTTCTTTCCTGTTTCTAACGGCTCTCTGGCGCCGGAGGTCTTCGGCTTTTCGGATTCGTTCGATTGTCCGGAGTCGTTCAACGGCTCCGGGTCCTTTTTGCCGCATTCTGCCACTGCGTCTGTCTGCTGCGGACTGCTTCCTGATAATCCGGAAGACTCCTGCATCGTCTCTCCCCGATCATACAGGCGTTCCCGATGCTCTCTCGCAAGAGCTTCCCAATCCGGTTCCTCATAATAAGACTCCGGCCTGACTTCCGGCGTAACCTCCGTATTGATAATGCCGACAATGGTCTTGTCATCGGTAATCTGCCTGCTGTCCGGACTGCCGAAGAACTCCATAATCTCGGCCTGCGCATGCTCAAAATCCTCGGGAGAGGATACCTTCAATATATTAATATCCATAAACGGACGGATATAGTTCACGTAAACAGGCTGCGCGGACTTCGCCAGCAGCCACGGACAGGCAATATCGAAGATTCCGTCCGTCATCATAACAAGAGCGCAGACGTCCTCGTTCGCGGCTCCAAAGGTCCAGGAATCCGGACCGGCTCTTAACGGACTGGTCTCATTGAAGGCCTCTCCCTTCTGCGCCTTTGTCAGGACAGAATATTCCCCGTAAGACGACAGGGCAATGATACCACCGTCTCCGACATGACCGTAGACAGCATTCGTTCCGTTATAAAGAACGGCGGTTAAGGTTGTGTCATAATCGCAGATCTCATCCCCGTTTTCTTCCGACAGGGCCGCAGTCGTATTCCATGCCTTATGAAACGCAACACGCAGCAGGGAAATCAGGCTCTCTTCATGCCAGAGCTTCGGATAATTCCCGTCAACAAAGGACAGAACCGCCTTCACGGCTGCTGCGGCTCCATTTTCCGACTGCTTCGCGCTTCCGAGCCCGTCCGCTATGGCTGCCGCGATCCACCCGTTCTTTAACACAATCACATCTGACGCGTCCTGACACACCCCGCCTTCCTTTGCCTGATGCGCGGTTCCGATCATTGACATCTTATAATAGCCAAGCACCGGGGCCTCCTCTCCTAAAAGGACATATTAATTGTATGCAGATCCTTCGGCGCGTCCAAGGCAACGGTTCTTCCGCCGCTCGGATCGCTGTTTCTAACCGTTGCAAGACTGCTGGATACGAATTCGAACAGAGCCGGGAAATTTAAATTGGCCAGTTCAAAGATCCGTTCCTGCTGAAAGATGCCTGCCATGGTCCGGCGGTCAAAATTCTCAACGCCGACACAGTAGCCAAGGACCTTCGTTTCGTTCTCCATCCGCTTCAGACGCGCCGCGGCAGCACCGTAATCATCCGTAGGAGCGCCGTCTGTGATACAGAAGACCCACGGGCGGTAATAGGGTGTTCCCAGTTCATTATACCGCTCCTTCTGATCCGCGATCAAATCAAGCGCTTTCTCAATGGCCGCTCCCAGAGGCGTTTTTCCGCTCGCCGTCAGAACCGGCGGAACCATCTCGCTCACAGGGGTAAACTCCATCCGGACCTTTACATCAGGTCCAAACGTAATCAGCGCAACATCAATGCAGGCTTTTGTATGCTCGTCAAATCTCATATCATGGATCGTCTGCTCCTTAAAGGTCCGAAGACCCGCATTCAATTTTCCGATTGCATCATTAATATTCATGGAATCTGAAGTGTCAAGCAAAAAAACGCAGGCAACATGGCGCTCCGTAACCCACTGGATCCCGCCGGTACCGATATCATCAAGAACCTGTGCGTCACTGCCTGCCGCATCATCTGCGGATGCCTGTGATTGATTTCCTTTTTTCTGGCTGAAAGGTCTTTGAAAGATTCCCATAATAATACCTCCTGATGTATGATGATATATTGTATTACTACGAACTCGAACAGTAATCGATATCTTTTATTATACACACAGCATAAGTATTGATCAAGGCTTTGTTTACAGGGATTCAATGATATTCCCCTTTCTGACCTTAGCAGAAGCATACAGCATGGTAACGGCCGCAATTCCGATGATCATAATAACCGCTTCTCCAATCCGGTTCCACAATATCAGGAATTCCTGGACAAAGACCTCTTTGATTGCCAGATACATCAGATACATCGCCGCAAAGCTTATCGGAAGCCCGTACAGCAGCGCCTTCAGACCGAGGAAGATACTTTCATAATGAATCATCTTATAGAATCCCTTCGGTGTCATTCCGACAGATTTCAGCATGGCAAATTCCCGCCTCCTGACTGCAATGGAGGTAGACATGGTATTAAAGATATTCGCCGTACAGATTGCCAGAATCAGCACCATAAAACCGGTTGTGAATACCTCAATAATGCTCATCGTCTGCCGGTAGCTTTCGGCGGATCCGACGACATTATCAATATACATGCCCAGCTCTCTCTGCCGCCTGCTCTCCTGTATTGTCTCAAGCTCCTCCATTAATCCCCGCCAGTCGTCCGTCTGATAATATGCTCTCTCCCAAAATCCTTCCGCAGAATTTTGACTCAGAATCCCGAATACCTCCTCTGACACATAGACGGTAATTTCTCCGCTGTAATAAGAATACTCTCCGCCGATCGGCAGCTGATCCGTTACCGCTTCCGCCCGAAGCACGGTCTCTCCCTCCGCTCCCATATATTCCTGTGTCTCTTCATTCCATACAATCGGCCGGATCGGCAGCTCATCTCCGGCAGAAAGAGTTAAGATATCCTGCTGAATATATTTCCGTTCCCGTTCCTGCCGGAACGTATTCACCACAATTGCCGACGGCTCCGCCACATCCTTCAGCTTCTCAAGCCGGGCTCCCGTCCTCTGCGCGTAATCAGCCAGTTCATTGTCATCCAGAGACATTACGCGAATCCACACCACGGCCTCCTCCTGTCCGTCAATTACGGCAATATCGGCCGACCCTTCTTCATTCTGAGCCCAGAAGAATTCCGGCGAAAGCCGGCAGCTCAGATTAAGGTTTCTGACATTCACCTGTCTTGTATAAGCGGATACCCGTTCCAGATCCTGATATAAGCTCTCTTCCGAATTCAGCGCCGATACACAGATGTCATAATTCACCTCCGTCACGGTCATCCGGTAAGAACGCTCCAGATATTCCGTCAGTACAGACATGGTAAGGAAAATCACAATACTGACAACCAGGGAAAATACCGTAGCGCGGTACCGCCTCCTGTTCCGTTTCAGATTCTTCAGTCCAAGCCCCGCTTCGATACCGAACAGCCTTGTAATAAACGCCGGAGTCTTAACCTCGCGCGCTGTCAGCTTCACGTCACGATTGCCCCGGATCGCTTCGATCGGCGCAATCTTCGACGCTCTGCGCGCCGGAATCCAGGCCGAGATCAGAATCGTAACCGCGGAGCATGCGGCGGCAAGGAAGATAGCCTTCCCGGATATCACCATTTTCATCTGAACCGCCCCTTTCGTATCCCAGACAAAGGAAGCGAATGCAGAATTGTCAAGAGCCGGCGCGATGATTCGGAAGGTAATCCCGATTCCCGCAAGCCCGGCAAGGATTCCTAACGGTATGCTGATAATTCCGAGACAGAATCCCTCGAACAGAACGGAAAACCGCTTCTGTTTCTTCGTCGCTCCGACACTTGCAAGCATACCGAGATATTTGCTGCGTTCCGTCAGAGAAATCGCGAACGCGTTATAAATTAATGCAACGGAACCAAGAATAATCACCGTAATGGTAATTCCTCCCAGCGCCAGAAGCATCCGGTTAAAGCCGTCATTATCGGATACCCCCTGATATCGCAGCAGCGCGGAATGGTATCTCAGCCTGCCGTTTATCCGATCGCTTCTCACCGGCTGAGTAATTCCCTCTTCCTGCGCGATTCCTGACAATACCGCCAGCTCCGGAGCAATATCATAGATTCGGTTCGATACATTTTTCAGGATAACATACGCGTCAAACCGCCCGCCTTCCGGATTCAGGCTGCTGACTGTCAGATAGCCCGGCGAGTAATCCGTCTCGCCGGTCAGAGTCTCCATAATTCCGCAGATCCGATAGGTCCGGGATTCCTGACTGATAAAGATTTCCACACTCGACAGGGTATCGTCGATTCCCATTACCGTATCGCTGAGTGTTTCGTCGTCGAACTGATAATGCCGTTCCCCCGTTGTCAGGGTTATTTCATCTCCGATCCCGATCTCTTTTTCGCCGAATTCCTCCGCGTCCTGTATCAGCTGCTCCGTCACCAGAAGCTCCCTGTCATTTTCCGGCATACTTCCCGCAAGCAGCGTCACCCGGTCCGTCTCCATGGCATTCTCATCCATATGCCTGATGTAGATGTATGGCTTATACGACCCGAGCGTGAATTCCGGCAGGCCGCACTTCTCCTGTATCCGATAGACGCTCTCCGTTCTGCTGTCCGAATCCAGAATATCTGCCTGTTCTGTCGTGACACTTTGATACTTCAGATGCCAGGGGCCAGACATATAAATCTCCTGCTGCGCCATCCAGTCCAGAAAGGAAACAAGCACTGTCGGGATCGCCGTAAGCATTGCCGTGGATATAATAATCCCGCAGATCGTCACAATCGTCCTTTTCCTGTTCCCCGCCAGTTGGCGAAGCGTCAGTTTTCCTATGATATTCATATCCTTCTCCACGCCTTTCTGCTCTTATCCGAAGCGATTCTTCCGTCCTGAATGGAAATAATCCGATCTGCCTGAAGCGCGATATTTTCGTCATGCGTAATCATAATCAGCGTCTGATTATACTTCATATTGGACAGCTTCAGCAGATGAATGATTTCCGCGCTGTTTTTTGAGTCCAGATTGCCGGTCGGCTCATCGGCCAGCATCAGAGCCGGATGACTAATCAGCGCCCGGCCAATCGATACCCGCTGCTGCTGTCCGCCGGAGAGCTGATTCGGAAGATGATGAAGTCTGTCCGCGATTCCAAGGGTTTTTGTCAGCTCCTTCAGCTCCTCTTTCTCTACGCCCGTACCGTCAAGCAGCAGCGGCAGCGTAATATTCTCTTCCACATCCAGCACCGGAATCAGATTATAGAACTGATAGATCAGCCCGATCTGCCTGCGTCTGAAAATCGCCAGCTTCGTTTCATTCAGACCGTAAATGTCTGTTCCATCAATCATCACCTTTCCCGAGGTCGGATGATCCACGCCGCCAATCAGATGAAGCAGCGTTGATTTTCCGGAACCGGACGGCCCGATAATCGCCACGAATTCTCCTTTTTCCACACAGAAGGATACATCATCCAGCGCCTGGACAACGGTTTCTCCCTCTCCATATCTCTTCGACAAATGCTCTACCCGTAATATTTCCATTCGAATCCTCCGTTCGTCCTTCCATTTTTCCGCGCCTTCGCGGATTTCTCTTTTCTTTGTCAGTATAACCGCTCGAAATGACGATTCCGTGACTGGTTTGATGACAATTTTGTCACATATCCGCTGATATTACCAGTCTGATTTTCCGTTCCGGGACAGGCCCGTGATGAAAATCAGAATTTGCAATTGACAAAAATCTCCGAATCTATTATATTATAGTTGTAGTAACCATTACTATTATCAGATAAATTATTTGACAGCTGACTGATCGGATGCAAGACAGAAAGAAGCAAGAAAGGAGAATGCCTATGCCTGCCGCTGCGACAAAATACAGCCGCCAGAGGGAATGTATCAAGGAATATCTCAGCAGCACGAAGGAACATCCGACCGCGGATACTATTTATATGAAGGTGCGTGAGGTGTATCCGAATATCAGTCTCGGGACGGTATACCGCAATCTTTCCCTGCTCGCGGAACGCGGTGAGATCGTAAAGCTTTCCTGCGGTGACGGATGTGACCGGTTTGACGGCAACACAGAACCACATTATCACTTTATATGCAGACACTGCGGCAGAGTCATCGATCTGGACATGGAACCGATCGAGCATATCAACACGATTGCCAACGCGCATTTCAGCGGCCGTGTTGACGGGAATATTACGTATTTTTACGGACTGTGCGATGAATGTGTCTCTGAGTGAAGCCGGACAGAATCCTTATGGCGGGATACCGGATCCTGCCGTAAGGCCGGCGCTTCGGAAAACAGCATCCGAGTATGAAACGGAACCGAAAAAATCCTCAAAAAACTGTTGACAAACCGGCGTAAATCATGTATTATCATAATATCAGTAATGATTATTGTTTTTGAGACATATAAGATGCCTCTTGCTGATGATTGCTAATACAATATTATATAATAAAGAAAAGGAGATTACGACTATGGCAAAATGGGTATGTCAGATTTGTGGTTATGTACATGAGGGAGACACTGCACCGGAAGCATGTCCGATCTGCAAGGCTCCGGCATCTAAGTTCACCAAGCAGGAAGAGGGAATGACCTGGGCTGCCGAGCATGTAGTCGGCGTTGCGCAGGGCGTAAGCGAGGATATTCTGAAGGACTTAAGAATGAACTTTGAAGGCGAGTGCTCGGAAGTCGGCATGTACCTTGCTATGGCAAGAGTTGCTCACAGAGAGGGCTATCCTGAGATCGGCCTTTACTATGAGAAGGCTGCTTATGAAGAGGCAGAGCATGCTGCGAAGTTTGCAGAGCTGCTCGGCGAAGTTGTAACGAACAGCACCAAGAAGAACCTTGAGTTAAGAGTTGCTGCCGAGAACGGCGCAACCGCAGGCAAGACTGATCTTGCGAAGCGCGCAAAGGCCGCTAATCTTGACGCGATTCATGACACCGTTCATGAGATGGCAAGGGATGAGGCACGCCACGGAAGAGCGTTTGAAGGATTACTTAAGAGATACTTTGGCTAATCCTGTAATAATCAGGGGCAGAATTAATCTGCCCCTTTTTTATGCGGTTCTGCGGCAACCGCTTATACGCTCTGCAAAGCCGCTGCAAAACCGCGCTTCCTGTATTATTTTCTGTTGGCAGGTTCAATATTAATTGTCTTTCCCTTAATCTTCGCGTCCTTCATCACCTGAATGACATCTCTCGCATATTCCCTCGGAACCTCTACGAAGGTATATTTATCGAACATATCAATGGTTCCAATCAGGCTGCCCGGCATTCCGGTCTCGCCCGCAATCGCTCCCAGGATATCACCCGGACGGATATTCTGCTTCTTGCCGAGGTTAATGAACAGCCTTACCATTCCGTCTTCTGCTCCGGTGTCGCCGAAATCATCCTCTCTTTCCTCCTGCGCGGACTTTCCGTCTCCCATCGCCAGCTTCAGGAACGCCGCCGCCACGTCAAGCGCGGTATAATCCTCTCCGTTCACGCGCTCCTCAATCAGATCAATCAGCTGATCCAAGGGCTCGTTCGCAATCACGGCTCCGACCTTATCCAGAATCTTCTCCGCCTTTACGCTCGTCACCTCGTTGAGCGATGGTACCGGCTGCGCGATAATCTTTGTCTTGCAGTAACGCTGGATATCCTTCAGCTTGTAGACCTCCTTGCCCACAACCAGAGTGAACGCGCGTCCTCCTCTTCCGGCGCGTCCTGTCCGTCCGATCCGGTGTACATAATATTCATCATCCTGCGGCACATCATAATTGAACACCGCCTCCACATCATCCACATCAATTCCTCTTGCCGCAACATCCGTCGCGACCAGGATATCCGTCCGGCCGTTGCGGAAGGAGTTCATGACCCGATCTCTCTGCACCTGCTTCATATCGCCGTGCAGGCCTTCGGCAAAATATCCTCTCTCCTGAAGGGCGGAAACCAGATCATCCACCTGCTTCTTAGTATTGCAGAATACAAGAGATAATTTGGGCGCATAAATATCCAGAAGCCGGCATAATACCTCCACCTTTTTCTTTGCTTTCACATCATAATAATACTGCTCAATCTTCGGAACCGTCAGCTCCTTCTTCACCACTCTGATCAGCTTCGCGTCCTTCTGATATGTCGCGGCAATCTCCATAATCGGCCTTGGCATAGTCGCGGAGAATAACAGCGTCTGCCTCTCGTGAGGCGTCTCCTTCAGAATCGTCTCAATATCATCGCGGAATCCCATATTCAGCATCTCATCCGCCTCATCCAGCACGACAATCGAGATATCATCCAGCTTAACAGTATGCCGTCTCATATGATCCATCACGCGTCCGGGCGTTCCAACAATAATCTGCACGCCGCCCCGCAGAGAACGGATCTGCTTGGTAATATCCTGCCCGCCGTATATCGGAAGAACCTTAACTCCGTGCATAAACGCGGCAAGTTTCCGAAGCTCACCCGCAACCTGAATCGCAAGCTCCCTCGTCGGGCACAAGATCAGCGCCTGAAGACATCTGTCCGTCGGATCCACTCTTTCCAGAATCGGGATTCCGAACGCCGCCGTCTTCCCTGTTCCGGTCTGCGCCTGCCCGACCAGGTCCCTGCCCTCCATCGCCGCGGGAATCGCCTGAGACTGAATCGGTGTCATGCCTTCAAAGCCCATCTCTTCTACGGCGCGCAGAATCGGGGCGCTTAAATTTAACTCTTCAAAACTGATTGAATTCATATATCACTCTGCCTTTCTTATCCTTAAGCTCAAAAGACTCCTGACCAGAGGGCAGGAGTACAAATCATAAGCATATACAATATGGAATC
>DVNP01000232.1 GCA_018714285.1 Candidatus Caccomorpha excrementavium
AAGTAAGTAAGGACGCAGGAGAGAATCCGGCGGAAATCCTCGTGTACAATCAGGCAGCCGTCCACGGTTATGATATCGTAGAAGCTGTTCTTCTTATGAAGGCCGAGCGAGAGAGGGCCGTCCTTATATTCGTCTCCGAAGGAGAATTCCATCTTATTGCGGTAGCCGTCCTTAACGGGGGACGGCAGGATTCCTTCAAAGATATAATCCGGACAGGCGTCTGCAAGGACGCTGTTGAGCAGGGAGAGCACCTGCTCCTCCTTGAGGGCAAGCTGGGCTTCATAGGGCAGGGAACGCAGCGAGCAGCCTCCGCATAATCCGAAATGGCGGCAGTCCGGTTCGGGAAGCTCGATGGGGGACGGAGTGACAACCTCAAGAAGTCTGCCCTCCGTTTTGTCTTTTTTGGCTTTATTCACCGCGAAGCGGACGGTCTGTCCAGGGAGCGCGCCCTTTACAACGGCGTATTCCGTCCCATTCTTCGCCGGAACGGCGACGATTCCTTTGTTCGGAAAATCGGTCCGCTGTGTATAGCCCGTATATTCACATCCTTTTTTCATCTCTATATCCCGGGGAGAGAACCGTTTGGTCTCTCCCGATCCTTTCTTATGGTTTTTGTTATTTTAGCATGCCTTTTTGCAAAATGCTATCTATTTTTTTCCGGTGCAGCCGTCAGCCGTATTGACTCTTGACAATTACAGACAGGGTATCTAAGATAGAGAAGAGATTTTGAAGAAAGGGGAATGGGCGGTTGGACAGAGCGGAGAGAACGGAAGAGAACATGCTTCAAAGACCCGGCAGAGAGGAAAGAGAGTATCTGAAGAAGCTGGATATCGGGTATTCCTATCGGCTTGCAAGGAACATGGAGAAATATAGGTGCAATGAGACGCTGGGGTACCGGACGGCAGGCTCGCGGGCGGAGTATGAGACAGGGGAGTTTTTGTATGAAGAGATGAAGCGGATCGGGCTTCAGGGGGTTGTGAAGGATAAGATTAAGACGGATTGCTGGGATTTTGCCGGGGCAAGGCTGTCGTACCGGAGCGCGGACGGTACGGAGCGTTCCTTTGAGCTGGCGGGGTATCAGACGCAGTTTGATACGAATGGGCCGAAGGAGTTCCGGCTTGTATATGCGGGGAGAGCAACGCAAAGAGAGCTTGAGACGCTTGATATAGAGGGGAAGCTGGTACTGGCGGATATTAATCAGAGGGATGAATGGTGGATCAGCTATCCGGTCTATCAGGCCTATAAAAAAGGAGCGGCCGCGTTGATTGCGGTGCAGGAGTCCGGGTACGGAGAGGTTCATGATACCGCGCTGAACGCGCAGGATATCGGCGGTCCCGCCGAGGCGGCGGCATTCTCAATCTCGCGGGCGGATGCGGAGATTCTGAAGAGGGAGCTGAAGGAGACAGGAGAGCTTACAGTCAGATTCGACGCGAGGTCAACCGTTGTAAGAGACGGCTGTACCTATAATATTCTGGGGACGATTCCGGGCAGGGACGCGGGTTCGATGATTCTGTTAAGCGCGCATTATGATTCTTACTTCGACGGCTTTCAGGATGACAACTCGGCGGTCGCCATGATGCTGGGCATTGCGAAGGCCCTGCTTGAAAGCGGCTACAGGCCGGAGAAGACGCTGCTGTTCTGCGCTATGGCGGCGGAGGAATGGGGCGTTGTGAATTCCAAATATGACTGGTCCACGGGGGCATTTCAGGAGGTCTTTACGGTTCATCCGGAATGGAGGGGGAGGGTGATCGCGAACATGAACTTTGAACTGCCTGCCCATGCGCACGGGAGACAGGATAAGATACGCTGTGTCTACGAATATGTTTCGTTTCTGAAGGAATTCATCCGGACGGTGCCCGGACCGGAGGGCGCGTACCCGGACGGTATCGGAGTGGCATATCCGGTTGAGACCTGGTCGGACGATTTTTCCATCGCGATATCCGGGATTCCGTCCATGGTGAATGATTTCTCGAGCGGAACCTTCATGGAGACGCATTATCATTCTCAGTTTGATAATGATGATTTCTACCAGGAGGAGGTTTATTATCATCATCATGTCCTTTACGGAATGCTTCTGATGGCGTTTGACCGGACCGTGATTGCGCCGCTCGACTTTTCCCTGCAGCTTGCGTGCCTTGGACGGACACTGGATACCGGGCTTGCAAGACAGGCGGGAATTGCGACGGAGGAATTCCTTTCGGATGTAAAAAGGGCGGAGGAGCTTGCGAAGAAGGTATACGCCCTTGTGAAGCAGGCAAATGACGCGGCTGCGGCGCAGGAGCGGGAGGCGGAAGCCGTAAAAGGCAGACATGAGACGGCAGCAGAGGCGAAAGGCGGACGAGAGACGGCAGACGCAGAATGGGCGGAGCAGGAAGGGGAGAGTCGCGCGGCCGTAAGAGAGCGGCTTGCGGGAATGGAACAGGAGCTGCTTGCGCTGTTTTTGACCCTGCAGGATCAGCTGGTCCGGCTGACCTGGTCGGATGAAGTGGTATTTCCCCATTCGTATGTCCAGAACAATCTGCGCAGGGGGAACCTTGCGCTGGATGCCTTAAGGCGGGATGAGCCGGATACGGCGCTTGAGGCAATTTATGAGATCGATAATAACCGGTACGCGTTCCTGTTCGGCAGAGAGGTATACGATTACTTTACGGATTACGTGTTAAAGCAGGATCCGGAACGGCTTCAATGGGGGGCGGGCCGCGTGATGGGGCATGAGCATCTGTACGGAGTTATACAGAGTATCCTTCAGAAGCAGAAATGGGAGGACTGCGGATATGAGGAGGAGATTCGTGTTCTCTCCGGAGTTCAGGCCAACCAGGAGGCGCTGCTGCATGAAGCGGTAATGAAGGAATGGGAGGTTGTCAGGCAGACGGCAGAACGGCTTTCCGGGCTGCTTGGGAGGCCGGATTGGAGGATTCAATGAATTTGCGGAATTTATACCGTGTGGAGCGGGAGGATATGGACAGGCTTCGGGAGCTGTTAACGGAGTGCTTTGAACAGGATCCGCTTTACATGAGGCTGATTCCGGAGGAGGAGACGAGAAAGCGCCTGCTGCCGGAACTGTTTGAATGTGATTTGTATGAAATGTTCGGGACATCCTGTGAAATCTACGCGGACAGCGAAGAATTCAACGGGATGATGATTCTGTCAGATGAGAGCGAGCCGTATAATCCGATTACCTTTTATCTGACCGAGTTTCTGGCGGGCCTTCGGACGGACGGATTTCTGATTAAGGAGGATCATTCCCTCAAGACGCTGTGGAACTTCCTGATCGGCAGGGACTATCTGAATTCCAGGTGGACGGATGAGCTGCACCAGAATCAGCGGCTGCATATCATATACTTTGCCGTGCGGCCGTCCATGCAGGGGAAGGGAATCGCAAGCCGGCTCATGCGTCCGGTCATTCATTACGCGTATGAGAAGAAGCTGATGATCTCGCTTGAGACGCATAATGAAAAGAATATTCCCATGTATGAGCATTATGGATTCCGGCTGTTTGAGACGGTGGAAAAGCATTTTGGGCTGAAGCAGTATTGTATGGTCAGAGATCCGGTATAAAGGAGCGCCGGCCGGGGAAATGTTACTGTTTTGTTAATTTTTAATGAATTCTATTTATTTGGATGAATTCTTTTGTAAATTGCGATACACTACTTATGTAATGTTGAGAGTAAAAAATGAGCAGTGGCATCTTTTGACTCTTATATTGCAATATCAGGATAGACAAAAATGAGGTGGGATCGTGGGGCGCAGAGGAAGAAGATATGGATCCTTGCGGCTTCGGGGGAACGGAAGCGTGCTGCTGTTCGAACTGCTGTATCAGGCGGTATTTTTTACGGCCGTATCCCCCGTATTCGGCGTTTTGTTCCGGCTGGCTCTATGGTGCTCTCCATACAGTTATGTAACGCTGCAGAATCTTCCCGCATTCTTGAGAAGACCCGTGACGCTGCTGTGTCTGTTCGTTTTTCTGGCGCTGGCGGCGTTTCTGATGTATCTGGAAACGGTCTGTTTGTATACGTTTTTTGAGATTCATCTTCACGGGCGGAAGATCCGCATGATGCGTGCTGTGATGACGGGAATTATAACTGCGGTCAGGCTTTTGCGGAAACCGAAGAACCTGCTTCTGCTGCCGGTTTCCCTGATGTGCTCTTTTGTGTTTGTTCTGCCCTATACCATACTCTATATTGTCAGGACGCGGATTCCGGGCTATATCATTCAGTCGGCGTTTGGGGAACCTGCGGCAGCGGCGGCCCTGACCGTGGTTTTGCTTCTGCTGCTGTATTTTAGTCTGCGCGGAATGTTCGCGATTCCGTTTGCCGTCCATACCGGCGGCGGAGCGGTAAGCTGTCTGAAGGAGAGCGCCGCGCTGTTTCGCGGGAACGCGGGATTCGCCGTGCGGCGGATGCTGCTGGTGAACCTGTTCTTTTTAAGCGCATACATTCTGTTTTATGTATTTTGTATTGTGACTGCCGGAGTCGTTCTCTTTTTCTTCGTGGATAAGAGTCTGGTGGTGGCGGTTTACCTGTCGGTGATGGAACGGATTGAGGTGTATACCGGAGTTCTGGGAATGGCTCTCGGCCTGCTCGTGAACTGCGGACAGGCGGCCGTTCTGTTTCATACGCTGGTTCCGGCGGAGGAATATCCGGAAGAGAGGGCGGAGTATGAGGAGAAGGGAAAAAACCGCCGGCAGAGATGGGGAGTCGTTTTGGTTCTGGTTCTGCTCGGGGTTATGAATACCGTCTATGCGGCAAGGAACGGTTCGATTCTGTCTCAGGAGACGCTTGCGGGAATCGGCATTACCGCGCACCGGGGGGCTTCCTTCGACGCGCCGGAGAATACGCTCCCGGCGCTGGAGCTGGCGATTGAATATATGGCGGATTACGCGGAGATAGATGTACAGATGACGAAGGACGGGGTCATTGTGCTGCTGCATGATTCGAGTCTGAGACGGACGACAGGACTGAGGAAGTATATCTGGGACGTAACTTATGAAGAGATCCGGGAGCTTGACACGGGGAGCTATGTTTCACGGGAGTATGCGGGAGTGGGAATTCCGACCCTGGAAGAGGCGCTGATTCTGTGCAAGGGCAGAATCAATCTGAATATTGAAATTAAGACGAATGCCAGAAGCAGCGGACTGACGGCCGGAGTGCTTGAGCTGATTGAAGAATATGATTTTGAGAATCAGTGCATTATCAGCTCAACGGATTATAACGCCCTGGTGGAGGTGAAGGAGAGTTATCCGGGAATTAAGACAGGGTATATAATGGGGCTTGCCTACGGGTATTTCTATGACAGGGAATATGCGGACTTTTTCAGCATTAAGTCCAGCTTCATCACAGATTCGGTCGTTCGGATTGCCCATAGCCTGGGCAAGGAGATCCATGCCTGGACCGTGAACACAGAAGGAGAGCTGGAGAGGATGAAGCAGCTCCAGGTTGATAATATTATTACGGACAGACCGGTAAGAGCCAGAGAGGTTCTGTACCGGGATGAATTCGGATACGGCTTCGCGGGGCTTCTGAAGGTGATTTCAGAAGCGCGGTAGATGGATAAGCACATGGGTTCCTGCCGGAGAATAGAATGAAGAGAAGACTTTCTTTGACATGGAGCAGTGGAATGGCTAAGGTAATACTTGACGCCGGTCACGGCGGTTATGATAACGGCGCGGTCTACGAGGGCAGAAGAGAGAAGGATGATACGCTGAATCTTGTACTGGCAATCGGAGAAGCACTGGAGAGAAGCGGCGTGGAGGTCGCCTATACAAGGGTTACGGATGTGTATGATTCTCCCGTGGCCAAGGCGCAGATCGCGAATGCGGAGGGCGGAGACGTTCTTGTGTCGATTCACAGGAACTCAAGCCCGAACCCCAATACCTATTCCGGGGTTCAGACTCTTCTGTATGACGAGGGCGGGATTAAGCAGGATATGGCGGAGCAGATTAATCAGGAGCTTGAGAATATCGGGTATCCGAATCTGGGCTTAAGCATCCGGCCGAATCTTGCGATTATGAGACGTTCCGAGATGCCGGCGCTTCTGGTTGAGGTCGGGTTCATTAATACGGAT
The DNA here is from genome assembly GCA_018714285.1 of Candidatus Caccomorpha excrementavium. Classification (GTDB taxonomy): domain Bacteria; phylum Bacillota; class Clostridia; order Lachnospirales; family Lachnospiraceae; genus Caccomorpha; species Caccomorpha excrementavium. The sequence goes on from DVNP01000232.1 coordinate 6,064, forward strand.
GCGGATAACCAGAGGCTTGACGCGCAGTTTGCCGAGACCGCGGACGCCATTGCGTCCGGGATTGTGAATACGCTGGACGAATGGTACGGGAACGACGGGTATATGCCGCCCGGAACATACAGCGTCCAGACGGGGCTGTTCCGGAACAGGCAGAACGCGGAGAATATGGCGGGAGCGCTGCAGATGCAGGGATATCCCGCGATGATTATTCCGAGCGGAGAATATTATGCCGTAAGAGTCGGGGATTATCCGACGCGGGAATATGCCGCCTGGGTAGAGCAGGCGCTCCGCAGGCTGGGATATGATACCTTATTGATGCAGAATAAATAATATACGGATCCGGCGGAGGCCGGGAGCGAGGAACAGAATGGAAGAGGACAAAAGAGAACAGGAATTATATGAGAGAGATTTGAGTCATGCGGATTCGGGGGAGGATGCCGGAGCGCCGGAGGCGAAACCGGTTCCGGCTTCTCCTGTCCGGACAGGGCGGCCCGGAGAGGGAACCTTTAGAGACGGACGCAGGAAGAGACCGAAGAATTCCGGCAGCGGCGCTTTGGCGTTCTTTAAGGCTGCCGCGGCCGTCGAGGCGGTTATCATCGCGCTTGGAGCGGGCCTGCTCGGCGGATTCTGTATCGCCAATCAGGTATCCGTCACGGAGCTTCTGTCGCAGGCGGCTCGATCCGCGAGGGAGGCAAAGGAGACATCCGGATCGGGAGCGGAGATTCTGGGCCGTTATACGGAAGGGCTTGCCGGGAAGCTGGCGTCTTATTCAGAGGATGCGTTCCTGCCGTTTGCCGCTTCCATTGTGGAGATTGACGGAATGGAGACGCTTTGTCTGAGCAAGGACGATTTGAAAATCTATTACCGGAATGAATACGGGTATGATGAAGTAGACGGAAGCAAGCGCATCCGGCTCGAGAATGAGACAAGGATGATTGAGTATGAATGGGATTATGATCTGACAGGCGATCTGACCCTGCTGGTTCCGGATATCGGTGCCTTCAACGCTTCGGATACCGGGCAGACGCAGCTGGTATTTATGAGATATCATTCCTCGGAGATCATTCCGGAGGAGGTGCGTTTCGTGGATCTGGACAGGCTTGCGGATTACAGCCCCGTATACCTGGCGGAGGAGCTTAAGGATCTGTTCGTTGCGGAGCAGCAGGTAACGGCGGAGCTTGAGAGCGTGATGAAGCTGACGGTCGGGGATGTTGTCTATCGTTATTATATGCCGGAGAATCTGGTTATGGCCGGGTTTAATATGGAGGATAAGTTCCGGCTTACGCTGGAGGAAGGCCGGGTGGCTCTCGAGTGTACGGTCGGAGTCCCGGGAGGCGGATATCTCGGCGAGCTGAGCGCGGCAATTGTTCATACGGCCGGAGGCTTTGAGCTGGCGGACGCCAGTTTCTCGTCTTACGCGCAGCCGGATATTGAGGATCCGGGGAAGGAAGCAATTATTGTGCCGCAGGAGGAAGTCCCGGAAGAGACCATCAGCATAAGCGGCAGGAACGGCGGACGGTATCTGATAGAGCTTTCGTCCGCGGTTCCCCGGATGTCTTATGATCTGAGAAATCTGACGGAAGAGAACGGTTATAAGGTATACCGGGAGAATGGAGTCAGAACATCCGTAACCGGCATTGATGTCTCCAAATACCAGGGCGATATTGACTGGGAGCAGGTTAAAAGCGCGGGCGTGGAGTACGCGATAATCCGCCTTGGATACCGGGGCTACGGGGAAGGAACGCTTGAGGTGGATCCTTATTATGAGCAGAACATACAGGGAGCAAATGAAGCGGGAATCCCCGCGGGCGTCTATTTCTTCTCCCAGGCG
>DVNP01000026.1 GCA_018714285.1 Candidatus Caccomorpha excrementavium
TCAGATTATCCCACTGCGCGTTCTCAATGACACAGACCGGACAAATCGCCGATACGCCGAATACCCTTGTCAACATCTCCACCGTCTCGTCATAATCATAATTCTTCGGACACTCGACAAAGATTCGGCCCTGCTCTCTTATAACGCGATATTCTCCTATCTTATCAAGGTTATATTGAACCTGATCCCTCAGGGCATTCTCAAATACCCAGCGGTTCTTGCCCTTCAGCCCGATTTCCGCATATTTAATTAAAAAAGCCTTATACAGCATACTCTCTCTCCATTTCCGCGCCGGAACCGGCTTCCTCGTAATTCTTATTTCCTCTGATAACGCCTGAGCACAGGCAGCAGCTTCTTCAGTCCGGCAAGCGCATAATCGATCTCTTCTTCCGTTGTATACACAGAAAGGCTGAAGCGGACGGCGGCCGATAAAAGCTCCTGCTTCACCCCGATTGCCTTCAGTGTCCCGCTTAAGGCCGGATGATTCGAGGAACAGGCCGAACCGGACGATACATAGATCCCCTCTTCCTCAAGCGCATGCAGCAGAACCTCACTGCGGATGCCCGCGAACGCCGCATTCACGATATGCGGCGCCGTCTTCCTGATATCCTCTCCGGCAGAGTATCCGTTCACCGTTACATCCTCCATCGCAAGAAGCCCATGAATCAGACGTTCCTTCAGACGGTACAGCCCGGCCGCCTTCTCGTCATGATTCGTATAGATTTCCTTGATTGCCGCAGACAGTCCGGCTATCGCCGGGACGTTCTCCGTTCCGGAACGCATGCCCTTCTGCTGCCCTCCGCCGTAAATGAGCGGTTTTACCTTTACCTTATCTTTAATATATAAAAAACCGCTTCCCTTTGGTCCATGTATCTTGTGTCCGCTCACAGAGAGCAGATCAATTCCCTCCTGCTTTGGACAAATGGTATATTTGCCGTAGGACTGAATCGCGTCAACATGGAACAGAATATCCGGATTCTTCTCCTTAACAATTCCAGACAGCCTTCTGATATCCTGAACGGAACCGATCTCATTATTCACATGCATAACAGAAACCAGAATGGTATCATCCGCCAGCGCCCTCTCAAGCTCGGAGGCAATAACTCTCCCCTCCTGATCGACCGGAAGGAATGTAACCCGGAAGCCGCATTCCTTAAGAAAAAGAATCGGATTGAGAACCGAAGCATGTTCAATTTCTGTTGTAATAATATGCATTCCCGATCGCCTGTTGGCAAGCGCCGCGCCAATCAGCGCCATGTTATTGGATTCCGTTCCTCCCGAAGTAAAGATAATTTCCTTCGGCTGCGCCTTTAAGGTCTTTGCCGCCGTCTCAGAGGCCTCCCTGATATACCGTTCCGCATCCATGCCCTTTTTATGCAGAGACGAGGGATTGCCGTAATCGACGCTCATAACCTGATCCATAACCTTTCTTACACTGTCCGTAACCCTGGTTGTCGCAGCGTTATCCAGATAGCTTTCCATTCTTATCCTGCCTTTCCGTTATCATTCGCCGTGTTCCGCTTCCAGACGCAGCATAGTCTCATATCCGATCATAGACAGTACGGCAAGGGAAGCCGTCTCCGTTCTCAGAATTCTTCTGCCAAGCGTTACGGCAGCAATACCGGACTGCGCCGCAAGCATAACTTCTGCATCCTCAAAGCCTCCCTCCGGTCCAATCAGAATTCCTGCCGTCCTACAGCCGGCAATCCTGACAAAGGCTTCCTTTGACGCCCTCATACCGGAAGCATTCTCATAAGGCATGATCGCGCAGTCCATTGCGGCTGCTCTCTCTAACGCCTCTTTAAAAGTATGGATTCTGTCTATATACGGAATGATACCCCTGCCCGACTGCTTTGCCGCGCTCTCTGCGATCGCCTGCCAGCGTTCCCTTTTTTTCTGCTCCTTCTTTTCATCCTCCAGACGGATGACGGATCGCGCCGTCATCATCGGAATAATACCTGCAGCTCCCAGCTCCACACACTTCTGAATAATAAGCTCCATCTTATCCTTCTTGGGAAGCCCCTGAAACAGATAGAGCCGGACCGGCAGCTCCGTACCGGTATGTCCGGATTCCAGAATTCTTGCAAGTACCCTTTGATCGCACACTTCTTCTATTATACACCGGTAATCTTTATCTTGTCCATTACAAATTGTAATTTTTTCACCCTTCTTCATACGGAGCACATTTTTGATGTGATTCACGTCTCCTCCGGTAATCTGAATGTACTCTCCGTTCACAGCGTCTTCTCCGACGTAAAATCGCGGCATGGCTTCTCCTTTCCCGCGGCAGATTCCGCCGCATAAAAACAGGGAGGTACAAGCCGTTTGTGTACGCTCCCTGCCATATTCTATGATTCTGTAATAAAGCGTCTGTATTGTATCCTCTGTCTCCTCCTCAATCCGGCACCCTGCCGCCTGTCATCGGTTATTTTACGGCTGCAATCGAGACCCAGTCACCCATTTCGCATACTTCCAATATTCTGAATCCGTTCCGGCGCAGAGCATCCGCCACAGCCTCTTTTTTCTGATTTATAATGCCGGAGCTGATAAATATTCCTCCGTCCTTCATATGTTCTCCAACTACGGAAGACAGGGGTATAATCACGTCTGCAAGAATATTTGCCGCCACAATGTCATAGACTCCCCTTCCGACCCTTTCCCGGAACGATTCGTCACGGATCACATCCCCCGCCGCTATTGTCACGGTGCCGGGCTTCAGCTCATAGCTGCCTTCCGGACATACAGCCGGAATATGATTCACCCGCACATTCTCAACCGCCGCCTTTACGGCATTCTTATCGATATCGGTCGCCCCGACGCTTTCTGCTCCCAGCATTGCCGCAATAATAGAGAGAATCCCGCTCCCGCAGCCAATATCCAGCAGCCTCATTCCGGGTCTCAGATACTTTCTGATATTCTGAATACACAGCTTTGTCGTCTCATGCGCGCCGGTTCCGAACGCCGTTCCGGGATCCAGCTCCACAACCAGATCCTCCTTCTTCCTGTCTGGAAGCTCTTCCCAGGTAGGCTTAATTACAATATTCTCATCAACCCGAAACGGCTTGAAGAATGCCTTCCAATTATTCATCCAGTCCGTATCCTCCGTCGAGGATACGCTTATCTCTCCGCTTCCGAGATTTACGGGTCCTTCCAGCTCAGCAAACCCTTCCTTTACCTCCCGGATCAGCTCCTTCTCATCGTCCTCCTCCGAGATATAAAAGCTTATCTTCGCGCTTCCGTCGTCGGGCGGAAGCTCAGGAAGGATATCGATGAACATCTTCTTCCTGTCCTCTTCGGATATCGGCACATGATCTTCCACTTCAATTCCGCCGATCCCCATATCCAGAAGCATGGCGCTGATATAATCCACTGCCTCTGTCGTTGTTGCAAGTGTTAACTTCTTCCACTTCATCGGATTCTCCCGTCCATTTATTTATCGAACTGCTTATTTTTCCCAGAACTTCTTTTTCTTCTTCTCGGGCTCCTCTTCCGGCTGTCTTCCGTTCATGGAGTCATCAAACTTCTGCAGCAGCTCCTTCTGCTCATTCGTCAGCTTTGACGGAACCTGAACCACCAGCGTGACATAATGATCGCCGCGGATTGCCTTGTTCCTCAAAGTCGGAACACCCTTGCCCTTTAACCGGATACGAGTATCGGTCTGCGTTCCCGGCTTCACATTATAGAGAACATCGCCGTCCACCGTACTGATCCGTACATCCCCACCGAGCGCCGCCTGCGCAAAACTCATTGGAGCCGTAGAATAGATGTCAAAGCCCTGTCTCTGGAAAATCGGATGTCTGCTGACCGCAACCTCAACCAGCAGATCGCCCCGCTCTCCTCCGTTGGCTCCTGGCTCTCCCTTGCCGCGGATACGGATGCTCTGACCGTCATCAATACCGGCAGGCACCGATACCTGTATCTTTTTTCTTCTGCTGATATATCCGGTTCCATAGCAGTCCGGACACTTTTCCTTAATAATCTTTCCGGTACCGCCGCAGTCCGGACAGGTCTGGACATTTCTTACCATGCCGAACAGAGACTGCTGAGTATACACTACCTGGCCGCGGCCGCCGCACTTGCTGCAGGTTATGGGGCTGCTGCCCGGCTTTGCGCCTGTTCCGTGACACTTCTCACATTCATCCTTCAGATTCAGCTCAAGCTCCTTCTCCGTACCGAATACCGCTTCTTCAAAGGTAATGCGGATTCCTGCGCGGACATTGGCTCCCTTCATGGGGCCGTTGCTTGCGCGTCTGGTACGGCCGCCGCCCCCGAACAAATCGCTGAAGATATCGCCGAAGATATCGCCCATATCTCCCATATTGCTGAAATCAAATCCGCCGCCTCCGCCTCCGGCACCCTGATCGAATGCCGCGTGCCCGAACTGATCGTACTGCTTCCTCTTCTCCGGATCACTCAAGACAGCATATGCCTCGGAAGCCTCCTTGAACTTGGCTTCCGCCGTCTTATCTCCCGGATTCATATCCGGATGATACTTCTTGGCAAGCTGTCTGTATGCCTTCTTTATCTCATCCTCGGACGCGCTCTTCGACACGCCGAGCACTTCATAATAATCACGTTTATCCGCCATCCTGGTATCCTCCTGTTAACCTGCGGGACTCCTTATCCACAAATAGGCAGTCTGTCTGT
>DVNP01000233.1 GCA_018714285.1 Candidatus Caccomorpha excrementavium
GGAGGAAGGAGACGGAATCGGAGTCTATACCTTTATCTTTCACGGAGGAGAACTGCGGTATGCCGAAAACTATGATATCGGCTATGCCTCATGGTTCATGAACGATGTCATGACCACCCGGATGAGCCTTCAGGAGGCTGGAATGCAGAGCAGCTATGAGATTCAGAACCGAAGCGATTATTATGAACTGGACAGCGAAGCAAGAGAGGAATATCAAAAAAAGGAGCAGGAGCTTCTGAATATGGCCTACGGTGTTTATGAACGCGCGGTGACAGAGCGGAATTATTTTAATATTCAGCTTCAGCTGGTACTGCAGGATCGGGAAGGCAATCCGATGGATTATGATATAGAGGAGGCCGGGATTACATTTGTCATTACATCAGATCTGATTGCCCCGTCCTGGGAAGGATTAAGCATTGGGCCGAAGGACTTCTACTTCGTGGAGAATGAAGGATGGTGCACGGACTTCTATCTGCCGGCCGCAAGCCTGCCCTATACCATTACCATCGGTTCTGCGCTGTCAGAAGAGCAGCAGATATCGCTTGAGGCCGATTATGATTTCTTCTCGGCGCGGATATATCAGTATGTTAATGTGGGGCAGATCATTGTACAGACCGATTCCGAACCGCAGGAGGTTCAGACCGGGAATTCCTATTGACAAAAATAAAGTAATAAGAGTATAATAAGCAAAAGTTTTTATCAGAGCGAAGCAGCGCCGGATGTTCCGGCTGTTTGGTAAAGTTGCATAAAATTTCATTTGGATATTGATTTTTTGATGAAAAATCTGTATACTGATATAAAATTTTTGAATTAACGCGATAAAGCGGCTGGGTATCCGTACTCCGGCCGCAGGGCTTATAAGCGCGGCAGGTAGCGTGGAAACGGAGGATACTATGAGAATCTGTGACATACAGGCAGGAGAGGTTCGGATTCCTCTCCGGAAGCCATTCAGGACGGCGCTGCGGACGGTGGAGAATGTGGAGGATATTCTTGTCCGGGTCGTAACGGATGACGGAGCGGAGGGATTCGGAGAAGCGCCGCCGACCGCGGTGATTACCGGAGATACCAGAGGCTCCATTATTACGGCTGTCCGGGACTTTATCAGACCGGCTCTGATTGGAATGGAGATTGAGAATACAGAAGGAATCTTTCAGAAGCTGAATCACTGTATGGTGAAGAATACATCCGCGAAGGCCGCGGTGGATATGGCGATCTATGATTTGTTTGCGAAACGGTGCGGACTGCCGCTATATCAGGTGTTAGGCGGCGCAGCAAGGGAGATCGAGACCGATCTTACAATCAGCGTGAATGAGATCGGGCAGATGGTGGAGGACAGTCTTGAGGCGGTTCAGAGAGGTTACCGGATCCTGAAAATCAAGGTCGGCAAGGAAGGGCTGAAGGATGTGGAGCGCATCGCTGCGATCAGGGAGGCGGTCGGGCCTAAAGTGTCTCTTAGAGTTGACGCGAATCAGGGATGGGATGCCAGGCAGTCGGTCAGAATTATCCGGGCGCTCGAGGATAAGGGGATTAATATCGAGCTGGTTGAACAGCCGGTTCCCGCATGGGACTTTGAGGGAATGAAGTTTGTTACCTCGCATGTCGATACGCCGATTCTGGCCGATGAGAGCGTATTTTCCGCGCAGGATGCGATACGCCTGATTCAGGAGAGGGCGGCGGATTTGATTAATATCAAGCTGATGAAGACAGGCGGAATCTATAACGCGCTTAAGATTTGTTCCGCGGCAGAGATCTATGGAGTGGAATGTATGATAGGATGCATGCTTGAGAGCAAGCTTGCGGTAAGCGCCGCGGCGCATCTGGCGGCGGCGAGGACAGTGATTACGAAGGCGGATCTGGACGGTCCGTCCCTGTGTCTGTTCGACCCGTATGAGGGCGGCCCGGAGTACAGAGAGAATATGATCTATATGATGGATGCCCCCGGAATCGGAATTACCAGGGTGCCGTGTTCCTTCCTTCCGGAAGAGAGTTGAGCCGGTCTTTTCTTATGGGAAATCATAAGTTTAGATAAAAAGAAATGAGGAGGACAAAGTTATGAAGAGAAAATTGCTGGTATTCGTTCTGTGTCTGGCAATGGCGGTTTCCATGCTCGCCGGATGCGGAAGCAGCGACTCCGGATCGGGAGACGGCGCTACATATCGGACGCTCTATTCCGGAGAGATTCAGACCCTGAATTACCTGACGACTTCTAACACCAATGACTTTACGGTCAGCGCGAATGTAATCGATACCCTGGTGGAGTACGACTGCTACGGCGCGATTCAGCCCTCTCTGGCAGAGACATGGGAGACGAGCGATGACGGAACCGTATGGACCTTCCATTTAAGGGAAGGCGTGAAGTGGTATGATAATACCGGCGCCGAGGTGGCGGATCTGACGGCGAACGATTTTGTCAGCGCAATGAAGTATGTGCTGACTTCGGAGTATGAGAGCGCGACCGCGCAGAATCTCTTCGGAGTAATTAAGAACGCGCAGGAGTATTACAACGGAACCATGTCAGCCGACGATCCGGAGACGGAAGAGGTTGAGGGCGTGCCCATTGACTTCTCCGAGGTCGGAGTGAAGGCGCTGGATGATTATACGCTGGAATACACGCTGGAAGCTCCGGTACCGTATTTTCTGTCGGCTCTGACTTATATCTGCTATATGCCGGCATACGGTCCGTTGCTTGAGGAGATGGGCGCTTCCTTCGGAGCGGCGACGGACGCGTCTACCATCTATTACTGCGGCGCTTATATTCTCCAGGAATTCAGCCCTCAGGAGAGAAGAGTTTATGTCAAGAATGAGAATAACTGGGATGCGGACAATGTATTCATCACCAGAATCGAGCAGACCTATAATGCGGAGGCATCAACGATTGCTCCGACTATGGTGGAGCGCGACGAGATTGATTACGCTTCCTTAAGCGCGGACATTGTGGACGAATGGCTGAATGACGAGACGAAGTCCCAGATGGTCAGCTTATCCCGTTCCACGGTGGATTATTCCTATTTCTTCTGCTTTAACTTCGATCCGAACTTTGACGCGGAATACGAACCGGAGAACTGGAGACTCGCGGTGAATAACGAGAATTTCCGCCAGGCGATCATGGCTTCGATTGACAGACTGAGACTCTTAAATATTACCTCGCCTGAGAATGCCGAGCTGCTTGTTCAGAATACGATTACGCCCGGCTCATTCGCGGTTCTTGACGGCACGGACTATACGGAGTTCGGCGATCTGGCCGCAATCAGCGCAAGGGACAGCTTTGATGAGACAAAGGCGCTTGAGTACAGAGATCTGGCAAGGACTGAGCTGGAAGCGGCGGGAGCTACCTTCCCGATTAAGGTCTATATGGTTGCCAATCCGAATGAGACGGATCGTGACAGTCAGTATGTCGTACTTGAGCAGCAGGTAGAGGGTCTGCTGGGCGCGGATTTTGTGGACATTATTGTGGAAGCAGGTCCTTCTCAGAACTTCCTTTCCGAGGTAAGGCGTACTGGTAATTACGCGTTCATGGTATGTAACTGGGGCGCGGATTATGCAGACCCGGAGACCTGGACGGATCCGCTTGCAATGGATAATAATTATAACTTCATGGATCTGGCGATCGAATATGGCGGTGCGAGCGCTGATGTGATCAGCGAATATTACAGACTTGTGGAAGCTGCCAAGGCGGAGAAGGTTGATATGAACGCGCGTTATGAAGCGTTCGCGGCGGCGGAGTCGTTCCTGATTGAGCATGCCCTTGTGATTCCGTTCAGCATTTCGGGCAGTGATTATCAGATCACGAAGCTGAATGTATTTGAAGGACAGTATGCGCCGTTCGGCGTATCGACGCTGCGTTATAAGGGTCAGCACCTTCAGGACGATCCGATTACTATGGAAGAATTTGAAGCAAATTACGAGCAGTGGCTTGAAGAGGCGGAAAATGCTCAGTAATTGATATCTGCAAGGGGGCGGAGCAGTATGGGCCGCCCCTGTTTTCTTGACTGACAGAAATGCGCCATTGTGTTTTCAAAGTATCAATGTGCTCTGTCAGAGTGTTGGTATGTTGAAAGCATAATGGAGATCCAAAAGAGAAGCATGGGCTGAAGGATCTTCCGGATGTTTCCTCCCAAGTTTTGTGTCCGCGCTGCAACCACAAACTTGATGCGCAAGGGAAGCAGCGCGGAAATGAGGTAATTATGATAAAATATCTGGCGAAGAGAATATTTCGGTCGATTTTCACATTAATCATTATTATATCAGTTGTATTCTCACTGCTGCGTTTTATGCCGATTGAGGGGTATTTTCAGAATTTCGACAAGCTGACGGAAGCGCAGATTCAGGCCGGTCTGTCAAACATGGGCTTGGATCAGCCGCTTCCGGTTCAGCTGTTTAACTTCTTTAAGAATCTGCTGCACGGGGATCTGGGAGTGTCCAGAACCTACCGGACCAACGTTCCCGTTATGGATATTATTGTGGAAAAGATACCGGTATCTGTTCAGTTCGGGTTAATGTCAATTGCGTTTTCCATGCTGGTTGGATTTCCGCTTGGAATTCTGATGGCCCGGTCCAAAGGGAAGTTCTGGGATAAGTTCGGTACTGTCTTTATCGTATTTATTCAGGCGGTTCCTGCGGCTGTCTATTATCTTTTCATTCAGATTTACGGAACAGAATTGCTGGATATTAGTATGCTGTACAATGCGAACAGGCCGATTACCTGGGTGCTTCCGGTAATTTCCATGTCCCTGGGCAATATAGCGTATTACGCGATGTGGCTGCGGCGCTATATGGTGGATGAAAGCAATAAGGATTATGTAAGACTTGCGAGGGCAAAGGGATTGTCTCAGGGGAAGATCATGAGCAAACATGTGTTCCGCAACGCGTTCGTTCCGATGGTGCAGTATATTCCGAATTCGATCCTTAATACGGTGATCGGTTCAATCTATGTAGAGTCCCTGTATTCGATTCCCGGTATGGGAGGGCTTCTGGTGAATGTGATTCAGAAGCAGGATAATACGATGGTTCAGGCGCTTGTCATTATATTCGCCTCCGTCGGTATTCTTGGCCTCGTGCTCGGCGATCTGCTGATGTGCATCGTTGATCCGAGAATCAGCTTTACGAAGAAGGGAGGAGCCCGCTGATGACAATCAGAGACAGAAAGTTAAAGAAGCTTGAACCTGTCCTTGCGGAGAATCTGGAGAAGAAGCTGTCCGCAGAGGAGGAATTTGAGTTCGCGGAATACGATAATACCCGGGCGGAACGAACCGGATATTCGAATTATTCCTATTGGAAGAGTACCTTTCAGACCTTTCGCAAGAACCGGGTTGCCATGGCGCTGCTGGTCGTGGTCATACTGATTCTGGTATTTACCTTTATTCAGCCCTTTCTGCCCGGACAGAGAGATCCCAATCTGGTGAACAACGGACCGGACGGAAATCTGGTGCGCAATGCCAGTCCGAACTCGGAATTCTGGTTCGGTACGAATGCAATCGGACAGGATCTGTGGAGCCGTATCTGGGCAGGAACCAGGAATTCACTTCTGATCGGGTTCGCGGTTGCCCTGGTGGAGGCTGTGGTCGGAATCTTTGTCGGAGTGCTCTGGGGCTATGTCAGGAAGCTGGATTTTATTTTGACAGAGATCTATAATGTCCTTGATAATATACCGACAACGATCGTATTGATTTTGTTCTCCTATATTCTGAAGCCAAGCGTCCAGTCCCTGATTCTTGCCATGTCCATTACAGGGTGGATCGGAATGGCCAGATTCATCCGGAATCAGATTGTGATTATTCGCGACAGGGATTATAACCTGGCGTCGCGGTGTCTCGGAACGCCTACCATGCGTATTATATTTAAGAACCTGCTTCCGTATCTGGTATCGGTTATTATGATGCGTATGGCTCTTGCCATTCCCGGGGCGATTGGAAGTGAGGTGTTCATCGCATATATCGGTCTTGGACTTCCGATCAGTACGCCGGGCTTGGGTACACTGATTAATGAGGGCCGCGCCGTTATGATGTCATCGTCTCTGCGCTACCAGTTGATCTTCCCGACGCTTGTATTGTCCGTGATTACGATTTCCTTTTACATTATCGGCAATTCGTTCGCGGATGCGGCGGATCCAAAGAATCATGTATAATGGCGGAAGGGAGCGGGTCATATGAGAAATCAGAAAATAATATTATCTGTCAAGGATTTGAATATTAAGTTTAATCTGAGAGGCAGACAGCTTCACGCGATCCGGGGAGTGTCTCTGGATGTATATGAGGGAGAGAGTCTGGCAATTGTAGGGGAATCCGGTTCGGGCAAGTCGGTATTCACAAAAACTTTTATGGGTCTTCTGGATGTGAACGGTTTTGTGGATTCCGGAAGAATCGTTTATAACGGAACGGATATAGCGAATTTCACGGAGAAGGAATGGCTGAAGATCCGGGGTAAGGAAATTGCGATGGTTCTTCAGGATCCGATGACGAGCCTGAATCCGTTAAAAACCATAGGTGCTCAGATCGGAGAGGCAATCTGGATGCACCAGGGATTAAAGGGCGACGCGCTGAAGTCGGCAGTGGTTGAGATTCTGAAGGATGTGGGAATTACGGAGCCGGAGAGACGGGCAAAACAGTATCCGCATGAATTCTCCGGAGGAATGAGGCAGAGGGTTGTTATTGCGATTGCGGTAGCCTGCCGTCCGAGGATTCTGATCTGCGATGAGCCGACCACGGCGCTCGACGTGACGATTCAGGCGCAGATTTTAAAGCTCCTGAAGGAGCTGAAGCAGAAGTTCGATCTGACGACAATTTACATTACGCATGATCTCGGCGTTGTGGCGAATGTGGCGGATCGGATTGCGGTAATGTATGCGGGAGATATTGTTGAGATCGGGAAGAGCGAGGAGGTCTTCTATGATCCGAAGCATCCCTATACCTGGGCCCTTTTGTCTTCCCTGCCGCAGTTAGGGAAGAAAGGCGAGGATCTGTATTCCATTAAGGGAACGCCGCCGAATCTGTTCTATGAGGTGAAGGGCGACGCGTTCGCGGCAAGGAATCCTCAGGCGCTGAAGATCGATTTTGAAGAACGGCCCCCGTATTTTGACGTAACCGAGACACATAAGGCGAGAACCTGGCTTCTTGATCCGAGAGCGCCAAAGGTAGAGCCGCCCGAGCATATCAGGGAGCTTAGAAAGCTGGGAGGTAAGTACAATGCAGGTAAATAAGAAAGATGTCGTACTGAGCCTTAAAAATCTGGAGGTAACCTTTGGTGAAAAGAAGAAGAAATTTGTCGCAGTTAAGGATGTAAGCTTCGATATTTACCGGGGAGAGACCTTCGGACTGGTCGGAGAGTCCGGTTCCGGAAAAACAACAATTGGCAGGGCGATCGTCAGGATTCATCCAACAAGCGCGGGTGATATTTTCTTCAACGGGCAGCGGATTAACGGCGTGATCTCAAAGGAGCTGGATCATGAGGTCACACAGAAGATTCAGATGATTTTCCAGGATCCGATGGCTTCCCTGAACGAAAGAGCCAAGGTGGATTATATTGTATCCGAAGGACTGTATAATCTGAAGAAGAAGCTGAGCGAGGCAGAGAGGAAGGAGAGAGTTGAGAAGGCTCTTTTGGATGTCGGCCTTCTGCCGGAATTCGCGAGCCGTTTTCCGCATGAGTTCTCCGGAGGACAGCGCCAGAGGATCGGTATTGCGAGAGCTTTGATTATGGAGCCGGAATTCATCGTGGCGGATGAGCCGATTTCCGCTTTGGATGTATCCATCCGCGCTCAGGTTCTCAATCTGATGTCGGATCTTCAGAAAAAGAGAGGGCTGACATATCTGTTCATCGCGCATGATCTGTCCGTGATGCGTTTCATTGCCGACAGAATCGCGGTCATCCATAAGGGACGGATTGTGGAGCTTGCGGAGACGGAGAAGCTCTTTGCCAATCCGCTTCATCCGTATACCAGAGCGCTTCTGTCCGCTATCCCGATGCCGGATCCGATTGCGGAACAGAAAAAAGTACTGCTTGTATATGACCCGTCCTGTCATGATTATTCCGTCGATAAACCGAGATGGCTGGAAATCGAGCCGGATCATTTTGTATACGGCAATGAAAAGGAGCTTGAGGATTATCAGAAGATTCTGAATCACTGACAGAGACGGCGCAGGGATGCTGTATAAGGAATTATGCGGCATCCCGTATTTATATTTGCCGGTAAGCCGGCAGAAAAGAAAGAGGTGTCTATGGGAGAATATGCATTAATTAACGTTCCGATTGCCTCGCTTCACAAAGAGCCGACCAGAAATTGTTCTCTTGAGGATGAAGCGCTGTACGGGATGAAAGTGGAAGTGCTCTCAGAAGTGTCAAAAGACTGGGTTGCGGTCCGGACGCATTACCGCTATGAGGGACTGGTCTGTAAGTCGGAACTGTTACGGAAGGATGAAATGACGGCCGACTGGGACGCTGCGGAGAAGATGACGGTAATCGGGCCTTATGCCGATGTCCTTACTCTGCCGAAGGTTCAGGGAGCCAATGTCATCAGTCTGACAAGGGGAGCCGTCGTGCGCCTCCTAGAGCCTGCCGGCGAGGGCGGATGGGTTAAGGTCGGCCTGGCCGATCGCCGGGAAGGGTATATGAAGGAAAAGTTCCTGGGCGAGTACCGAAAGGCTTCTCTGGATCCTTCTGTCTGGGCGCGCAATGAGGAGGAATTCCGTGATCAGGTCTGCGCTGCGGCAATGTCCTATCTTGGGACACAGTATCGCTGGGGAGGAAAGACTACGCTTGGAATTGACTGCTCG
>DVNP01000234.1 GCA_018714285.1 Candidatus Caccomorpha excrementavium
GCACAGTCTGATACCCTTCCGGCAGCCGCTTGATGTAGGAATGGATTCTGGCCGCTTTCGCTGCGGCTACAACCTCTTCCATCGTCGCGTCCTTTTTTCCGTAGGCAATATTCTCGAATATCGTTCCCTGAAAGACCCAGGTATCCTGAAGCACCATCGCATATGCCCCCCGCAGGCTTTCTCTGGTGACCTCTCTTGTCTCTTTTCCGTCTACATATACCTTCCCGGAATCCACATCATAAAAGCGCATCAGCAGATTGATAATTGTCGTCTTTCCGGCTCCCGTCGGCCCGACAATCGCGGTCAGGCTCCCCTTCGGCGCGCGCAGCGTCAGATCGCGGATAATGGTTTTGTCCTTAAAATACCCAAAGGATACATCCTCCATCGCAACATCGCCCTGAACATGCTCAAGAACCTCGGCTCCATAGATATCGCGGACCTCGCACTCCTCATCCAGAACCCGGAACACTCTCTCCGCGGCGGCGCAGGCAGACTGAAGCTCGCTGATAATATTGGCTGCCTCATTGATGGGGCCGGAAAACTTTCTCGAATACAGAACGAAGGAAGAGATATTTCCAAGCGTCATTCTGCCGAACAGATAAAGAATCGCGCCGAAGATGGTAACCAGCGACAATGAAATATTATTGATAAAATTAACCGTCGGCCCGACGATGCTGCCGTAATAATCCGCATTGTAATACGCGTCCACCGCGTCCGTATTACAGACATCATACTTCCGGAGCGTTACGGCCTCTCTTGCGTATGCTTTGATCGTCTTCTGTCCGGATACCATCTCCTCAGTAAATCCGTTCAGCTCCCCTAACTTCTCCGAACGCTTTCTGAACAGAGGCCTTGTCTTGCCTGCCATATATTTCGTGTACAGGATTGACATCGGGATCATAACCAGCATAACAAGCACCAGGGGCGGAGATATGATGATCATCATAATCAAAGAACCGATTACCGTAATTACGCTTGCGCAGATCTGCACAAGATCGGAAGAAAGCGAGGTATTAATCACATCAATATCATAGGAAAGACGGCTTATGATATCCCCTGACAGATGCTGATCAAAATAACCGACCGGCAGCTCCATCAGCTTGGAGAAGACATCCGACCGCATTTTTCTTACCACTCTCTGACTCATATGCAGCATCAGCAGGGAAAGGGCATAGGACAGCGCGGCAGAGACGATATAAAAAACGGCCATCAGTCCCGTATAGTAAAAAACCTCCTGAAAATTCACATTTCCTTTTCCAAGGTTAATGGCATCGATTGCTCCTCCTGACAGCGCCGGCCCGACCAGCGCCAGCAGATTACTCGTAATCGTCAGAACAATCCCGCCAAGCAGCATCCATTTATAATAATACAGATAGCTCCACAGACGCAGCAGCACCTTCTTAGTATCCCTGGGCTTTCCGGACGGTCTTGCTGCTCCCGGGCCTCTTCCCGGTACGGATCCTGCCATATCATGCCACCTCGCTTCCCATTTGTGATTCATAGATTTCCCTGTAGACCGGACAGGACGTAAGCAGTTCCTCGTGAGTCCCGTATCCCAGCGTTCTTCCGTCCTCCAGGACCAGAATATGATCATGCTGCATAATGGAACTGACGCGCTGCGCGACCGTAATCAATGTGGAATCCGAATAATTCTTTCCTATCGCAAGACGCAGCGCGGCGTCGGTCTTATAATCGAGCGCGCTTGAAGAATCATCCAGCACCAGAATATCCGGCTTCGCCGCCAGCGCTCTTGCAATCAGCACTCTCTGCTTCTGCCCGCCGCTCAGATTTGCTCCCTTAATCGCGGCCCGGTACTCATATCCGCCCTCCATATCTTCAATGAAATCCGCCGCTCTCGCATCCGCGGCCGCTTCCTTTACCCGTTCAGGCGGAATATCCCGTCCAAAGCTGATGTTCTCATACAGAGTGTCGGCGAAGATCACATCATTCTGAAAGACAACACCGAACATCGAACGCAGCGTCTGCAGCGTATACCCCTTTACATTCCTGCCGTTCACCCGGACTTCACCAAAGTCCACGTCATAAAACCGCATCAGAAGATTAATGATGGTCGTCTTCCCGCTGCCCGTCGCTCCGATAATGCCAAGGGATTCTCCCTTCTTAAGGCGGAAATTAATATCCTCCACACAGACGGCCTCCTTACTGCTCTCCTTATGCGTCTTTGTATGATAGCCGAATGTCACATGATCAAATACAATATAATCGTCGCCCTCGATCTCCTCTGTCTTTTCCTGAATCAGCTCCTGCGGCGCGTCCAGAACCTGCCGGATTCTATCCGCCGACGCGCTGGACTTGGAGAAGATAATGAAGATCCGGTTGATCGACA
Organism: Candidatus Caccomorpha excrementavium; assembly: GCA_018714285.1. Lineage (GTDB taxonomy): Bacteria > Bacillota > Clostridia > Lachnospirales > Lachnospiraceae > Caccomorpha > Caccomorpha excrementavium. The sequence goes on from DVNP01000234.1 coordinate 2,348, forward strand.
TAACCGCGTTCAGAATCATGGTAAAATAAGACAAAAACGCCACGATCTTCCCCGGTTCGCTCGCTCCCGCATTCACACGGAAGGCTCCGACAATCACGATTCCGGTCAGGCCGAGATTCAAAAGCAGGTTCATTAAAGGACTGGAAGCCGCCATCACGCTGCCCGCCTTCAATTCCCTGCCGACAAGCTCTTCGTTCACTGCTTCAAAACGGCTCTTCTCATATTCTGTCTTGGACAGAGCTTTAATCACGCGGATTCCCGCAATATTCTCCCGGACAGTCTGCACCATGCGGTCAACGGATTTCTGCACCCTGCCGTACAGCGGAATCCCCCTTCTGGAGATCGTAAATACCACATATGCCAGAATCGGCATAATTCCGATTAAGACCAGCGTAAGCACCGGCTCAAGCGTTGCGGTCAGCACAGTTCCCCCGACCAGAATAATCGGGCCGCGGACTCCCAGCCGCTGCATCATTCCAATCATCTGATGGATATTGTAGCTGTCCGTCGTCAGCCTGGAGATCAGAGACGGCATCGTGAATCGATCCACCTGAGCCCCTGACAGATTTCCAATCTTTTCAAAGGTATCGTGACGGATTCTCTCTACCGTATCTCTTGCCACCTTCGACGCCTTCCGATTGGCAACGATATTGCCGGTTCTTGCCGCAACCGCAAGCAGCAGCATTACTCCTCCCCAAATCAAAATCAGCGAGACCCTCCCGAGCGGAATAATATCATCAATGATAAAGGCCATAACCCAGGGAAGTCCAAGATCTGCCAGCGTTCCCAAAATCTTTATAATAAGGCCCAGAATCATCCTGCCGTAATATGGTCTCAGATATTGAAACACCATTCTCATAAGCAATTCACCTCCAAAAAAAGAACACCGTCCGGCGGCATCCGTCTCCTTTCCGGATATACATGCCGCCGGACAGTATCTGACTGCAGTCCGATATCAGTTCATTCCGTCCCGGAACTCAATACTTCCGTCTTCCGGGTTCATTTTATCAATAATGGCAAGAGACTCCAGTTTAATTCCCATATTCCGGAGTATGGCGCCGCCTGACTGGAATCCCTTCTCTACCGCGATTCCAATCCCCTCCACTCTCGCGCCCGCGCTTGCCGCAATGTCAATGAGTCCAATCAGCGCACATCCGTTTGAAAGGAAATCATCAATAATCAGAACGCGATCCTTAGGTCCGATAAATTTCTTGGATACGATCACATCATAGGTCTTCTTATGAGTATAGGATTCAATTCTGGCGGAGTATACTTCCCCGTCAATATTAATACTCTGCGCCTTCTTAGCGAATACGACCGGCACTCCAAAATACTGCGCCGCAATACAGGCAATACCGATCCCGGAGGCCTCAATTGTCAAAATCTTGTTAATCTGACATTTCTCAAACAGGCGTTTAAATTCCTTCCCCATCTCGTTAAGCAGGTCAATATCAATCATGTGATTCAGGAAGCTGTCCACCTTCAATACATTGCCGGGCTTTACACACCCGTCCTTAAGAATTCGTTCCTTTAAAAGTCTCATGACTCTTCCTCACTCGTATCATTATTTCGCTTCATGCCTTGCGGCCGCTGTTCTTATTATACATGATTCCCGCATTTTTTACAATCCTGAATTACTCGGATATAAAAAAGACAGTCAGAGATCTTATCTCCGGCTCAGTCGCCGGGGTATCACATCTGACTGCCCCACATTATTATCTCGGTATTCTCATACTATAATATATCAGACAATGATCCTGACAGACAGCACGCCTTCAATCGTCTTCAGCTTGTCTGCGAATTCGCCGCTTACAGAAGCTGCCACATCAATGACCGTATAGGCATAATTTCCGCGGCTTTTGTTGATCATATGTTCAATATTGATATTCGATGCGGAAAAGGTTCCGGTGAACTGTGTGAGCATATTCGGAATATTCCTGTGGCAGATTGCCACGCGGCCGGCTGTTGTAATCGGCCCGGCATCGCACGCGGGATAGTTGACCGAATTCGTAATGCTTCCGGTCTCCATATATTCCATCAGTTCCAGCACCGCCATCCTGGCGCAGTTATCTTCCGATTCGGCTGTGGAAGCTCCCAGATGCGGAATCGCGATAACGCCTTCCATTCCCGCCGTTTTTACATTCGGGAAATCGGTAACGTATCTGGCGACTTTACCGCTCTTTAAGGCCTCTTCCATCGCGTCGTCATCCACCAGAAGATCACGCGCGAAGTTCAGGATTACAACGCCGTCTTTCATCATTGCGATTGCCTGTCTGTCAATCATCTTCTTCGTATCGTCAAGCAGCGGAACATGAACGGTAATATAATCACATTCCCTGTAAATCTCTTCTCTCGACTTCACATATTTAACGCCTCTTGACAGACTCCATGCATGCTCTACGGACAGATAGGGATCATGGCCGTATACGGTCATTCCCAGATGCTCGGCCGCATTGGCCACCAGAACGCCGATTGCGCCAAGTCCGATAACTCCAAGCTTCTTGCCCTCAATTTCCTTGCCGGCAAATTTGGACTTTCCCTTCTCCACCAGCTTAGCCACATTCTCTTCGTCCTTTATGGTCTGCACCCAGTTGATTCCGCCCACAATATCTCTGGAAGCTAGCAGCATACCGGCTATTACAAGCTCCTTGACGCCATTCGCGTTCGCTCCCGGCGTGTTGAATACGACAATTCCCTTCTCGGCGCACTTCTCAAGAGGAATATTATTCACTCCCGCGCCTGCTCTCGCAATAGCCTTCAGCTTCCCGGGCAGTTCAAGATCGTGCATGGCGGCGCTCCTTACCAGCACCGCATCTGCCTCGCCGTAATCCTCTGTCCTCTCATAGTTCTCTGTAAACTGGCCAAGCCCGACTCCGGAAATGGGATTCAGGCAGTGATATTTCACCATAGAACAAATCCTCCCGATATTTATTTTAAATGATCCGCTTCAAACTGCTTCATGAATGCCACCAGCTTCTCCACGCCCTCAATCGGCATAGCGTTATATATACTCGCGCGCATTCCGCCCACCGTACGGTGTCCCTTCAGGTTCTCAAAGCCCGCCGCCTTTGCTGCCTTGATAAATTCCGCATCCATCGCTTCATCCCCTGTTACGAACGGAACATTCATCAAAGAACGATCCTCTTTCACAACCGTACCATGGAACAGATTGCTTGAATCAAGATAATCGTACAGAATCGCGGCTTTTCTCTCATTAATCTCCTTCATGGCCTCCAGACCGCCCTTTGCCTTAAGCCACTTAAATACCTTGCCGCAGATATAAATCCCGTATGCAGGAGGAGTATTATACAGGGACTTGTTATCGGCGTGGATCTTATATTTCATCATCGTAGGAGTCGAAGGCAGAGTGTCCTCGGTAATCAAATCCTCTCTGATAATAACGATAACAACGCCGGCAGGTCCGATATTCTTCTGTACGCCACCGTAAATAACGCCGTACCGGTTCACATCCACCGGTTCGGAAAGGAAGCACGAGGATACGTCGGCAACCAGGGGCTTCCCCTTTGTATTCGGAAGGGTCTTATATTTGGTTCCGTAAATCGTATTATTCTCACAGATATACACATAATCCGCATTCTCGCTGATCGGAAGATCGGAGCAGTCCGGTATGTAGGAGAAGGTTTTGTCCGCAGAAGAAGCAATCGCATTCGCCTGTCCATAGATTTTTGCTTCCTGATATGCTTTCTTGGCCCACTGTCCGGTTATGATATAATCCGCGACGCAGTTCTTCATCAGGTTCATCGGTATCATCGCAAACTGCAGGGATGCTCCGCCCTGAAGGAATAATACTTTGTAATGATCCGGGATCTTCATCAGATCACGCAGATCCTGCTCCGCCGTCTGTATAATTTCCTCAAATGCCTTGGAACGGTGGCTCATTTCCATTACCGACATTCCGGTCCCCCGGTAATCTAACATCTCCTCCGCCGCTTCCTTTAATACCTC
>DVNP01000235.1 GCA_018714285.1 Candidatus Caccomorpha excrementavium
CCGGATCTGATATGGGAATCTGTACTCTTTCGGCAAGCAGATTTCTCGGATCCGAAGCAAGATTCGTGGTAAAGCATGGCAGAGAGGATTCCCGGATCAGCTCCTCGAATTCGAATTGATCGGTCTGCACCAGAAAACGGGAGGAAGGCATTTTGGCCCGGCACATCGCGTCCCAGAAGCCGATCTCCGACTGAAGCAGGAAGTTGAAGCCATTGATATCGGAGAATGTGACATCGGGTTTTCCGGCAAGCTCATGGGAAGCAGGGACACAGATCGAGAGATTTTCCTTCAGAAACGGAACGCATACATGATGGTCCAGACTTACCGTCATCGGAAGAATGGCGAGAGCGCAGTCGCCGGATTGGATTTCCTTCAGAATGACGGGGATTTCCTTCAGAGAGGACGCAATGGTTCTGCCGGGACAGGCGGATGAGAGCGCAGGGAGAACATGCCACAGGGGAGCGGGGGCGCAGGAGCTTACGGATATTGTGTGAAGGCTTCTGTCGTATTCTCTTACATGGCGCAGGACATCTTCCGCCGAGGACAGGAGCTGTCTGGCATATTCCACGGCTTTTTGGCCGGTATCGTTGAGGGCGATCCGGTTCTTTCCGCGGTTGAATAAAGATACGCCGAAGACCTCCTCAAGATGCTGCATGGTCCGCGTAATGGTAGGCTGGGACAGATGGAGCCGTTCCGCTGCCAGAGACAGTGTTCCTGCGTCCGCAAAGACAATCAGCTGTTCAAGTTCATTTAAATCCAGCATAAGGCACCTCCTTATTTCAGTATTCATGGAATGAAATGTGGATTTCGATATTTATATTGTACATTTCTTTTGGGAGAATGTAAAATAAAATCATCAGGAAAAGCTTACAGGAGGGAAAAAATATGGAATATGTAACGTTGAACAATGGAGTAAAGATGCCGGTGCTCGGTTATGGAGTATACCAGACACCGCCGGAGGAGACGGAACGCTGTGTGCTGGATGCGATTCATACAGGGTATAGAAGCATAGACACCGCCCAGGCTTACGGGAACGAAGAAGGAGTAGGGAATGCCATCGCGAAGAGCGGCCTGCCCAGAGAGGAATTCTTCCTTACGACCAAGGTCTGGATCTCCAACGCAGGTTATGAGAAGGCCAGAGCATCGATTGAGGAATCCTTAAAGAAGTTAAAGACCTCTTATCTGGATCTGCTGCTGATTCATCAGCCGTTCGGAGATTATTACGGAACATGGCGCGCGATGGAGGAGGCATATAAGGCCGGTAAGATCCGGGCGATCGGCGTATCTAATTTCTATCCGGACAGATTCCTTGATCTTCATCATTTTGCGGAAATCAAGCCGGCCGTGAATCAGGTGGAGACACACGTATTCCAGCAGCAGAAGATTGCGAAGGAGTATATGAAGAAGAACGGTACGCAGATTGAGTCATGGGGACCGTTCGCGGAAGGAAAGAATAACTATTTCCATAATCCGGTTCTGATGGAGATTGGCGCAAAGTACAACAAATCGGTGGCACAGACTGCGCTGCGTTTTCTGATTCAGAGCGATGTGGTTGTAATTCCGAAGTCCACCCATATCGAAAGAATGGAGGAGAACTTCAGGGTCTTTGATTTTAAGCTGACCGGGGAGGAGATGGCAAGGATAGAAGCGCTTGACGGAGGAGAAAGCCTGTTCTTCTCGCACTATGATCCGAAGACGGTTGAGTGGTTCATGACATTGGTATAGATTTTGTTATGCAAAGCTGTCGGACCGTTTGGTGCGGCAGTTTCATTATACCACATTCCGGCCGGTTTGCCAGCCCGTCATTGCGGATCAGCCGCAGTTACCACATCGAACTGCTGGACAGGCCCGCCATCTATTGGGATTTCCATTCCCTGCTACTGGGTATCCAGATGATGTTCAGCTTCATACTGATGGACAGTGACCAGCCCCTGCGCCTGTGCAAGAATTGCCAGAAGGTGTTTCTGGGTAGCTGCGCCAACGCCGTTTTGTGCAGCGCACAGTATAAAAATCAGTATAATATCTACAAAAGCTAGCCTAAAAAGGAAGGAAAAGATAAATGAGAGGAGAACAATCATCGATGAAAATATTAAAGCTTAGGGAACATGGTGAACTGGCAGCAGAAGCCGCATTATGGTTCCACTCCAAATGGCATATCCCTGTTGAAGAATATGCAGGAAGCATACAGGAATGTTTAAGCGGAGGATGTGTCCCGCAGTGGTATGTTGCAGTCGAAAATGGGCAGATTATCGGCGGTATTGGGGTAATCGAAAACGATTTTCATAATCGCAAGGATTTAACTCCCAATATTTGCGCTGTGTATGTTGAGAAAAATTATCGTTGCCGGGGCATTGCCGGAAAGTTGCTTGGCTTTGTCTGCGAGGATATGCGCTCGTTTGGCCTGAAAAAGTTATATCTCATCACAGACCATACAAGTTTCTATGAACGTTATGGATGGAAATTCCTGTGCATGGTGCAGGGCGATGGTGAACCCGGCATGACGAGGATGTATTCTTATGACCTTTGAAGGCTGACAGACCATATCAGAATACAGGAATCTTTTTCGTACATGGCAGCAGGAAAAACAGGAGGAATCTGTATGAGTAATGAAAAAGTTTATGATATGAGTTTCAGTAAAATCTATCCGCTTCTGGTCACTAAGGCGGAGAAAAAAGGGCGCACATTGGATGAAGTAACCCAGGTCATCACCTGGCTGACCGGGTACACCGCAGAAGAAATCGAAAGGGCTGCGGTAAGTTCCCTGACATACGGCGATTTTTTCCGAAACGCCCCGCAGCTAAATCCAAACCGGAAACTGATTACCGGCGTTATATGCGGCGTGCGTGTGGAAACGATTAAGGAACCGCTGATGCAGGAGATTCGGTATCTGGATAAACTTATTGATGAACTTGCCAAAGGCAAAGAGATGGAGAAAATACTACGTGGACAGGAGCAAGGCTGTGAAGCAGCTATATCTCTCGATAGAAAAACCTATCTGTTTGACGCAGTAATGGAACCCGTCCCCGAAAAGGGCGGCGCTTATGTGCGGTTTCCCTATGATATTCGCAAGGAGTTCGGAAAAGGCAGGGTGAAAGCAGAGATTACCTTTGACGGCGAGCCGTATTCTGGCAGCATCGTAAATATGGGGGTAAAAAATGAGGATGGCTCCGTTTGCTATATTATTGGAGTCCGCAAAGATATTCAGGCAAAAATAGGAAAGCAGCCGGGAGACACCGTAAAAGTTATGGTAAAAGCGATTCAGCCATAAAGGAGGCGGAAAACCATGTGGGAATGTCCAAAATTCGGACGGAAGTTGGCCGTTTCAAAATGTCTATGCACATAAAAGTAAGTCATGCCTTTGTAGACGGCAAACCATTGGCCGACGCATTTAACAACATCCAGAACGCTGTCAACCTGATTGATTTTTCAAAGTAGATTTTTCTGTTTGCGGCCACGCCCTCCGGCGTGACCGCTTTTTCCATGCCCCGGCTCACGCCGGATAAATAGGCTCCTGTGTAGCAGCGGCTTCCGCTTCCAATACTCGCGCCATTTTATCGGCGGCGGTGGTTGTGGTGTCTTTCTTGAAATAGTCGGACACGACAAGGGCGGAATTGTTCATGCGGATTTCTGTCACGCAGTCAGTGCGGCGGGTGGTGCGGGTGTCGTGCTGCTTGTTATCTGCCATAGGCAATACTTATTTCAGTCGGTAATCTCGTCGTCGCAAAGTCCGCTCTGCTTCGTTTCCCACTGAAGTGGAAAACTTCGCTTGCTCCCTTGTTCTTCCTCTCCCCGCAAAGCCTTGCGGCTTTGTAGGGACCTTGAGGTACTATAATATAGTTGTAACACTTGTAGCTTATTGATTATAATAAAGCAAAAGAGAAATCAAAATATCACGCAACTGTGAACCAGATCTTATGAACGAGAACCTGCGTCTTCGCAGAGAACTCTAAGAGATAAAAAGGAAAATCTCTTCTTAAAAAAGCAGCGGCATTCTTTGCGAAGGAAATCGATTGACGGCTACCGGAAAGTATATCTGGAGCGTCAGGGCATTACTTTGAGTACCATGACAGTCCGTAAATATAGGAACACAGAACTTGGTCTCATGTCGGTTGTCCGTCGAAAACGACCGGAATCTAGGCGCGGCCAAGTGCATAAAGTGTTTCCGAACCTTTTGGAACAGTGTAGAACGATTAATCCGGATTACCGTTCGCTGGTTCATCATTTTGAGTGCGGAGTCTGGATGTATGATACGGATTGTATCGGCGATATGAAGGCAGATTTTCTGGAGACAATGGCACGTTCGGAAGAAATGAGGCCGGACAGGGTTCTGCTTCGCGGATGGGAGCGGCTATTGGCTGAGATGATGAAGGTTTTTTCGCCGTTATTCTAAATGGGACGGGAATATTGTGAAATCTCGCGCGGGCAGTAGTGAAATGTCCTGCGGAATGTGTTACAATAGAAGCAGCGAATCATTTGGACACAGGGAGGAAATCAGAATGAAGATACTTGCAATCGGAAACAGCTTCTCGCAGGACGCCACACATTATCTGCATCAGATTGCGGCGGCGGATCAGGTGGATTTGGACGTTGTGAATCTGTATATCGGAGGCTGCAGCCTGGAGCGTCACTGGATGAATATTCAGAATGAAGCGGAGGAATACCTGTATGAAGAGAACGGGGAGTCCGCGGGAATGCATGTTTCCATTCAGGCGGCGCTGGAGAGAGGGAACTGGGATTATATTGTGACACAGCAGGCAAGCTATGACAGCGGAATCCCGGAGACGTACCGGCCATATCTGGGAAATATTATGGAGTACGTCAGGGAGAGGCTCCCGAAGGCAGAGTTTTTGCTGCATGAAACCTGGGCCTATGAGTCTGACAGTCTGCATGCGGACTTCGGGAAATATCATCACAGCCAGGAGGAGATGTACGGGAAGCTGTCGCAGGCATACAAAGATGCGGCAGGGCAGCTTGGCATCCGGCTGATTCCGTGCGGAGATGTGATCCAGGAGCTGAGGAAAAAGGATCCGTTCCGGTACGGACACGGCGGAATGTCCATATGCCGCGACGGATTTCATATGAATGTAATTTACGGGAGATATCTGCTGGCTGCCGTGTGGTATCGGATGCTTACCGGGAATTCTGTCTGCAGTAATTCTTACATTCCGTCTACCAGGCTGGCGCCGAACGCGGTCTTTGATGGAGAGGTTCTGAAGGTGATAAAGGAAACGGTAGACATGCTCATATAAGAAACAGAAACCGGAGGGAGAATGATGTCAGTAGCAGGCGCAGTTATGGTTCCTCATCCGCCCCTGATTATACCGGAGATCGGGCGCGGACAGGAGAAGAGAATTCAGTCCACGATTGACGCATATCATAAGGCGGCGCAGAGAATTGCTTCATGGAAGCCGGATACGGTGGTTGTGCTGTCGCCCCACACCGTTATGTATGCGGATTATTTTCATATTTCGCCCGGAAAAGGGGCGGAAGGAACGTTTGCGCGGTTCGGCGCCGGGCAGGTGAAGATCAGGGTACGGTATGATACAGAGTTCGCCACTCTTTTGTCCCGGGAGGCGCGAACGCTTCCTGCGGGAACGCAGGGGGAACGGGATAAAGCGCTGGATCACGGGACGATGATCCCATTATGGTTCCTGAATCAGTATACAACCGATTATATGGTTGTAAGGGCAGGACTGTCCGGGCTTCCGTTCTCAAAGCATTACAGGCTGGGGCAGTACATCAAGGATACGGCAAAGCTGCTTGGAAGGAGGATTGCCGTGATTGGAAGCGGGGATTTGTCCCATAAGCTGAAGCCGGAGGACCCGTACGGGTTTCAGAAGGAGGGGCCGGAATACGACGTGCGGATTATGGATGTGATGGGGCGGGCGGCCTTTGATCAGCTGTTTGATTTTACGGAGGAGTTCTGTGAGAAAGCGGCAGAATGTGGACACCGCTCCTTTCTCATTATGGCGGGCACTCTGGACGGCCTGGAGGTGAAGGCGGAGAGGCTGTTTTATGAGGGACCATTCGGAGTCGGATACGGCGTCTGTCTCTTTGAAGCCGGAGGGCCCGCGCCCGGAAGAGAGTTCCTGAGGAAGTATGAGGAGAAGGTACGCAGAGAGTCTGAGAGCAGGAAGCGGGCGGAGGATGCTTATGTGAGCCTTGCGCGCCGGGCAGCGGAGACTTATGTGCGTACCGGACAGAGGATTGGAATACCGGACGGTCTGCCTGAGGAGATGTATTCAAAGCGCGCGGGCGTGTTCGTTTCCCTGAAGGAGGAGGGAAGACTGCGGGGCTGTATCGGTACGATCGCTCCGGTGAGAGGAAGCGTCGCGGAAGAAATCATTGAGAATGCGATCAGCGCTTCCACAAAGGATCCCAGATTCCCGGCGGTAGAGCCGGACGAGCTTGACCGGCTCGTATACAGCGTGGATGTGCTTGGCGAGACGGAGAGCATCTCTTCCGCGGCAGAGCTGGATGTGAAGCGTTACGGCGTGATTGTGAGCAGGGGGCGGGCAAGAGGGCTGCTGCTTCCGAATCTGGACGGAGTGGATACCGTAGAGGAGCAGATCGCGATTGCGAAGAGAAAAGCGGGGATTCCGGAGAAGGAACAGAATATCCGGCTGGAGAGGTTCGAGGTGGTGAGACATCATTGAGTGAGAGCAATCAAAGAAGAGAACGGGAGAGAACGCCCGGGGAGCGGGCAGTCTGTCCGGTCTGTCCCCATGGCTGCTTCCTCTCGGAGGGGCAGTACGGACGGTGCGGGGCAAGAAAGAACGAGCAGGGGAGAATTGTCAGCGCAAATTACGGAAAGGTGACGTCCCTGATGCTTGATCCCATTGAAAAGAAGCCGCTTTCCCGTTTCTTCCCGGGCAGCGCGGTTCTTTCCGCGGGCAGCTTCGGCTGTAATCTGGCCTGTCCGTTCTGTCAGAATTATGAGATTTCCATGGCGGGGCCGTGGCAGGTTCCGTATCGAGAACTGTCCCCTGCCCGGTTGGCAGATCTGGCATATAAATACCGGAAATATGGGAATATCGGCGTGGCCTTTACCTATAATGAGCCTCTGATCGGCTATGAGTTCGTCCTGGATACGGCACGGCTGGTTCATGAGCGCGGCATGAAGAATGTGCTGGTGACGAATGGCTATGCAGAAGACTCGGTGCTTACAGAGCTTCTGCCCTGGATTGATGCCATGAATATTGATCTGAAGGGCTTTACGGAATCGTATTACCGAAGGCTGGGCGGGGATCTTCAGACCGTGAAGCAGTTCATCGAAAGGGCGGCACGGAGCTGTCATGTGGAGCTGACGACCCTGATAGTGCCCGGCGAGAATGATTCGGAGGACGAGATGGAGGAGGAGGCGCGCTGGATTGCGTCGGTTAACCCGGAGATTGCTCTTCATGTGACGCGGTTTTTTCCGAGGTATCAGATGAAGGACAAAAAAGCGACGGATGTCCGGTCGGTGTATCGGCTGAAGCAGATTGCAGAGCGATTCCTTACGTATGTGTATACGGGAAATTGCTGAAAAGGGGATGCGGAATTATAAAATATCATTACCTGTAAAATCGAATTGCCCGGCAGACATTGCTTCCGAAGCATCTGCCGGGCATATTGAACTTATATCCGGGGATCCGCAGATCGTACTATTTCTCGTCATACATATCCTGCGTCTCATCCGTCATAATGGGCAGCTGATAGACCCAGCTGTAATTATCCCGCTTTAAATATAAGGAAAAGAGCTCGGCGACTGCCCCAAGAGGCAGTAACTTCTCCAGTTCGGGAGAAGCCGTGATATTGATATCGATGTCCAGAGAGGTGTTCTCGTAAATCGCAGTCTTCAGGATATCAAGAAAATAATCGCCAAGTTCAAGCATGTGACCATATAAGAGAATGAGCTTGGGATTCAGCAGCATAACCGCGTTGGCAATGGCAATGCCCAGGGAAGAAGCGAACTGCTTCACATAATAGCGGCACATCTGGTCGCCGGCCTCGATTGCGCGGCGGATATCCCGGGCGGTTATCTCGGAATCATTCTCAAAGCTTAATTTGGTGTGTACATTTTGCTGCAGCGCGCGGCGGATGGACTTGACCAGCTCCGGAAAGGAATAATAGGCCTCAACGCAGGACGGCTTCCCGCAATAGCACAGCCTGTCTGCCGCGCCGCCTGTCTGAATGACGGTATGTCCCAGCTCCCCCGCAAACCCGTTGGCTCCGGATACGGCCTTGCCGTTGCAGCAGATGGAGCAGCCGATACCGTTTGAGAGCTCTACGCAGATAAAGTCATTAACGCCCTTGGCTGCGCCGAAGTTCTGAGCCGCCATAATCGCCAGAGTGACGTCGTAAAATACGCTGACCGGTATGGAAAAGGAGTCCTTCAGATCAGGAAGAAGAACCTTGTGGATCCAGTCGCCAAGACGCGGATAAGCAGGCCGGAAATACGCAATCGGATAGCTGGCAGGATCGTTGGAAGGGGTGCAGATCCCGATCCCGATAATATTCTGATCCTGATAAGCATCCAGCAGCAGCCGGACATTCGTGATGATATGGGACAAAAATTCCGATTCCGACGGGTTCTTTGGGAAATCGATATTGATTTCCGTCAGAATCGCGCCGTCAAACTGCGCTACGGTAAAGGTGATGACCGAGACAGAAAAGGAAATGCTGATGGCGCAGAGCCGGCTCTTGTTGATCTCAAGCAGAATCCTTTTCCGTCCGGATCCGACAGAACGCGCTCCGGTTTCAACTAAAATATGCTCGTTGATCAGCTGCTTGGTAAGGAGCGTGATGCTTGCGGGCTGATAACCGGTTAAAACAGCCAGCCGGGTGCGGCTTGCGGCACCCAGATGGTTTATAATATTTAAAATCAGAAAACGTTTGTGGTCGTTATAATTACTGACCATGCCATTATAATCGCTTATCATGAAAGTTCATCCCTCTCATCTGTAATTATTTTTATTTTCTTTAAATATACCACGTTATTTCGAGAATGACAATCGATTTTAATTTCATTTTATGAAAAAATAAAAAGACAGTTGTCTGTGGAGAAAATACACAAAACTATCCTGTAATCTTGTACAAAATTAATAAAAATAAAAAATTAAAAGGGCTGACTCTTGATTTTTATAGGAAATGTGATATAGTTAATTGTGTAAAGAAAAATAAATACCCGACAAAACCAACAAAAGACTTTACATTTATTTTACGAATAGAAAATAATGGCAAGTACAAGGAGTGTGGCTTATGAGTAAGATACCGGAACTGCTTACTTCACTGAGCGGTGAAAAAATTGATACGGTAGAGAAGTGGGAGAAGTTCCGCCGCAGAGAGATTCTTCATTTATTCGAGGAATACGTATACGGAGTCCGGGATATTGAGAGACCGGAAAATTTGCGGTTTGAGAAAAAATACGAGGATATCTTTTGCGGTATGCGCCGCAGAGAAATACGGGCAGGCTTTGACAGCTTTCAATTTCCGTTTACCTTGTATTTACCTTTGGAGCAGACAAAAACGCTTCCTGCCTTTGTGCTGGTGCTCCACGAAAATATGGAAAATCATTCTTATTTTAATAAAGAAGGAAATCTGATTTTTGAGGACAGCCTGATGCCTGTCAAGGATATCACGGACCGGGGCTTTGCCGTGGCGGTAATGCCTACCCGCGACCTGTATCGGGACTGGACGGCCCATGAGCATTATCAGCATGGCGTGCTTGCCGCCGTGAAGACACCCGGGGGCCGGAAGAAGAATTCCTGGGCCACGATTTCGGCCTGGGCATGGGGAGCCAGCCGGGTACTGGATTATCTGGAGACGGACGGGGATATCGACGATGGGAATGTGGCGGTAATCGGACATTCCAGAAGCGGGAAGACGGCGCTCTGGGCGGCGGCTACCGACCGGAGATTTAAGCTGGCCGTTCCGAATAATTCAGGCTGTATGGGCGCGGCCGTTCTGAGGGGAAAAGAAGGCGAACATGTCAGAGAGATTAACATCTCCGACTGGTTTTGCGAAAATTTCAGGGATTTCAATGAATATGAAGATATGCTTCCGGTTGATCAGCATATGCTGCTGGCGCTGACGGCGCCCCGTTATGTGTATGTAACAAGCTCTCAGTCAGATACCTGGGCGGATCCGAAGGCGGAATATTTAAGCTGCCGGCTGGCAGACGAAGTCTTTCGGTTATATGGCCTGAAGGGGTTTGAGGCTCCGTCCAAGGAGCCGCCGCTTGAGGAACCGATTCAGGAAGGACACATTGCCTACCATATGAAACGGGGAGACCATTCCATTACCGCCTACGACTGGAATCAGATTATGAAATATTTTGAGAAAATTATAAAGCAGGAATGAGGAAAGAGCATGATTGCGATTAAGAATGCAGTATTGGTGATGCGTGACCATCTGATTCCCGGCGGGGTACTGCTGATGGAGAAAGGCAGAATCAGCGCCTATGGGGAAGAAGGCACGGTGGAGATCCCGGGGGATAGTAAAATAATCGATGCGGAAGGGCTTTTTGTGGGACCGGGACTGATAGACATCCACACTCATTCCGACGGAAGGGTATTCTTCCATGAGGATCCGGCCGGAGCTGCCAGACATCATTTAAAGCACGGCACGACCACGGTTCTGCCGGCGCTGTATTTCAGTATGAACGCGGAAAAATACAGAAAAGCAATTCAGGTGATCCGGCAGGCGATGGAAAGCGGCGAGGCTGTCAACATCGGAGGACTGTATATGGAAGGACCCTATCTGAATCCGAAATTCGGCTGCGACAAGGAGAGGAATCCGTGGCAGGGGCCCATTGACCGGGAAGATTACGGCCCCATTCTCGAGGCAGCCTGGGATATTGCCAGGGTATGGGCCCTGGCGCCGGAGCGGGAGCACATTCTGGACTTTGTCCTGGATGTGAAGGAAAAGAATCCGGCAGCCGTATTCGCGGTGGCTCACAGTGAGGCGTCCCCTCGGCAGATAGAGGCGCTGATGCCCTATGGCCTGTGTATCGGCACACATCATACCAATGCTACCGGCGACCTTGCGAAGTATCCGGAGTGCCGGGGGGTCTGTGTGGACGAGGCGGTCAATTATAACCGGGAGATTTACGCGGAACTCATCTGTGACAGCCGGGGTATTCATGTGGATCCCTACATGCTGCGCCTGGTGCGGAGAATCAAGGGAGATGACAGGATTATCCTGATTTCTGACGCCTATGCCTGCGACGGGCCTGTTCCGCCGGGGTATGAAGGAGTTTCGGATATCAATTTCGACCACAGCGGCGAGATTGCCGGTTCCAGGATGACGCTGGATGTGGCCTGCCGGAATATGATGAAGCATACCGGCGCTTCCATCGTCAATGTATTTCAATATGCGTCCTATAATCCGGCCAGGGCAGTAGGCTTTCTGGATCGCGGCGAGATTGCCGTGGGAAAGCGGGCAGACCTGATACTGGTTGATTATAATATGAATGTCAAAAAAGTCATTATGAAAGGGGAAGCACAGCAATGAAAGACATTATTTTTGACCCTCCGACGAAATTTGATTTCAAATGCGGAGATTACGTGCCCTTTAAGGATCGGGAGGTGTGCGAACGCCTGCGCAAGATCAGCGGAACGGATCTGGAGAAGCACGAGAACCCGGATTTTCATATCAAGGTCATGATGAATCCTCATCCGGTCCTGATTGCGACACTGTTTTCAAGGCTGAAGGCCGCCTCCGAGGCCGGTAAGAAATACACCATGATTCTGGGAAATCCGGAGCCGGAGACTTATATCCCGTTAGCGCAGCTGATTAATTATTTCCAGGTGGACTGCAGGAAGCTTCATATATTCGCCATGGACGAGTGGGCGGACGATATGGGAAATATCGCTCCCGAGACATACGAAGCAGGCTTCGCCCATTCCATGCTGAAATATTTTGTATATCAGATCGACCCCAAGCTGCGGATGCCTCTGGAGAATGTACATTATCCTACCAATAAGAACATCGGCTATTATTCGAAGCTGATTACCGAGATTGGCGAGGGCGGAGCGGATATCTGTTCTTCCTCTCCGGGCTGGACAGGCCATATGGCATTTATCGATCCGGTGGACGAATTCATGACAGATGATATTGACGAGTGGCTGAATATGGAGGCGCGTATTGTAACCCTGCATCCTCTTACCGTAGCCCAGAACTCTCTGCACGGAGTATTCGGACAGTCCGGCTATATCGCCAGCGTTCCGCCGAAGGCCGCTACCATCGGGCCTGTTGATGTGAAGAATGCAAGAGAGAGAATTGAGGTACATGCGCTTCTGACAAATAATACCTTTTCGTCATGGCAGAGAATGACGTCCCGTCTGGTGCTTCATGGGCCGGTGACACCCGCCATTCCAAGCTCCATGCTGCAGTTAATGAAGACGCAGGTCTATGTGAGCGAAGAGATTGCGGCGCCCTTTGAGTGCTGGGAGAAGGTTGGATATTAATCAATAGGAGGAATAAAAGGATGAACAGGAAAGTAAAGTTCGGCGCCGTGGGCGCCAGCGCTATGGGGCTTATGCACATCGAATCCATTGCCCGCCATCCGGAAATGGAGCTGGCTGCGGTCTGCGACAAGGACCCTGCCCGTCTGGAGATTGTAAAGCAGAGGGTAGACTGTCCCAACCTCTATACCGACTGGCATGATTTGATAAAGAATCCCGAGGTGGAGGCGGTGGTGCTCTGTATCCCGGATCCGCTGCACCTTGAGATGACCGAGGAAGCGCTGAAGGCAGGCAAGGACGTCCTTTGTGAGAAGCCCATGGCGCTGACGCTGGAGGAATGTGAGAAGATGAGGGCTGCCGAGAAGAAATACGGACACCGGCTGATGATTGGACAGATTTGC
>DVNP01000236.1 GCA_018714285.1 Candidatus Caccomorpha excrementavium
GAAACTATACCTCAGTTTTTGAATCAAAAATAAGATATTACATAACATACGCTGATGGAATTACAATGGGAGTAAGACCTATAGTAGAAATGGATCCAGTGATCTCAGATGAAGAGGTAGAAAAAGTGTTCTCAAATATCTATCCAATTATCCAAGACGAAAACGGAATTGCCTATATCACATTAAGTAATTTTGATGTAGAGAATATGTATAAAAACACACAGTAATAATGATATATATTTATTGCACAAAAATCCATAACAACCACAAGGAGGCTACCCATGCAATTCACCCCAGAACGCTACAACAGCGACACCTACCTGATCTGCCGCTTCGATCCCGAAGAGATCCCCGATCAGGTCGCGTTGTCCATGATTACCAACAACACGATTGACGGCCTGCTCCCGGCGAGCAGTATGCAAAGGAATATGGAGAGGTATGTACAGTATGATATTACCTCCAAAGTCCCGCTGAACGATATCATCACCAGGGTAATGAGGAAGAAGAATGTTCTCAGGCTTCTTGGAAGTATGGCAGATGTGATTTCGGATGCGGGAGCATATATGCTGAATCAGGAAGGGTTTCTTCTGGATATCGAGCATATCTATGTGGATACACATTCCATGCAGGTGTTGATGGTGTATCTGCCTGTTACAGGCTTCCGTAATTCACATACACCGGTGGAATTCCTGAAGGAGCTTTTGTTCCGAATGCGCTATGACTGTACAGAGAATACCTCTTATATTGCGGAAATGATCACGGCAATGAATGCGCCGGGACATGAGTTCAATTTCTCTGATTTGAAGACGCTTCTGGATCGTATGAAACAGGAGGATGCGCGAAAAGGAGATGCGTCTGGCGCGTATGAGAGCAGGACAGGGCAGGGCAGATATGCAGACCATCCATCCTCCTATGGCGGATATTCAGACAGAGAAGATTGGAACCAGGGATATTCCCGGACCGGAGGAGGGCATACAGAGAGTTCAGAGTTCGGGAGGGGGTTGCAGACCCCGTACTCCGGGCAATCGGATCCCGGGGCGTCCGGAATGGCTCAGCCAATGAATTCTGGAATGAAGGGGCTGGCTTTTCCGGGATCAGGTTATCAGGACGGAGCAAAGGATTATTGGAACAATGACGCGGATCCGTACTCTTTCCCGGAGGCCCCATCGGTTGAATTTACCATACGCGAGAAAGAAAAGAAGAAAGGGCTGTTCGACTTCGGTAAGAAGGAGAAGAAGGAAAAGAAGGAGAAAAAAGAGAAGAAGCCGAAGGATACCGGCAAGAAAGGAAGCGGTCTTGGCTTTGGGCGTCCGGATGCGGACGAGGGGAAGCCGCTTCTGTCAGGGGCGGGTGAAAAGCATTCGAACGAGGGACAAGGCTTGAAACAGGATCAGGGAAGCTTCAAGCAGCAGAATTCCGATTTCGAAAAGCAGTTCGGGAATCAGAAATCCTCCTATCAGTATGCCTCAGAGCCGCAGCGCTCCCAGACTCCGCAGAGCCGTCCGGACGCGCAGGGAGGGAACTTCGGTAATACGATTATTCTCGGCGCGGCCAATCCCTCCGGCGGGGGAAGCAGCCGGACGCAGCTTGCCGGACACGCAGACCGGGGAAGCACCGGATTTACCCTGAGGCGGATTTCGACCGGGGAGAGCATACCGATTACCGGAACGGAATTTCGCATCGGCAAGGAGGCGGAACAGGTGGATTATTGTATCAGGGGGAATGATACGGTCAGCCGGCTTCATGCGATTTTGTACTGCAGGGACGGAAAGTGTTTCTTAAAGGATATCAATTCCTTGAACGGTTCCCTGATTGACGGCAGGCCGGTTCAGCCGGGGATAGAGACCGAGGTGCGCAGAGGGCAGATATTGGAATTTTCCGATGAAAGATTCGAGCTTCGTTAGCGCTGACACTCTCTAAGAAAGAAACGGAGGAAGCTTATGAAGTATATCATTGCCGCGGCTGCGAATACGGGGCCGGATAAGGATCAGAATCAGGACAGCATACTTCTGAAGCGAATTGAGAATCCGTCCGCCGAGATGGTATTCGGGGTGCTGTGTGATGGAATGGGAGGATTGTCCGAGGGGGAATTGGCAAGCTCGACGCTGGTGGAGGCTGCCCTTCAATGGATTGAGAGCAGGGAGGATATCCTGTGCGCGGATGTGGCGGACGGGAGCTGGCTGCGGGATGAGTGGACGAAGCTTCTCTGTGTTCATAATCAATATCTGCTTCAATATGGCAGGGAGCGAGGAATCCGGCTTGGAACTACGGTTGTGCTGATGCTGATTGCATACGGGCAATATTATGTGATGAACGTGGGGGATTCCAGAGCATATGAGATCTGCGGAAGCATCCGCAGGCTGACCAGGGATCACTCTCTGGTAGAGAGGCAGGTTGAACTGGGAATTCTCGATAGAAGAGAGGCCAGAACAGACAGCAGGCGAAACATCCTGACTCAGTGTATTGGGGCCTGCGATCAGATCTATCCGGATTACGCGCAGGGCAAGGTACGTCCGGGAGCAGCTTATCTGCTGTGTTCGGATGGTTTCTATCACAAAGTTGAGGAAGAAGAGCTGTATCGGATGACAAGGCGGGAGCTGGCGGATGAAGGGAGACTGAACGAACACCTTTGGAGCGTGATTCAGACATTGAGGGCCAGGGGAGAATTCGATGACTGTTCCGTCGGCGTAATCAGGACCCTTTCGCAGGGAGGTAGTATTACGAAGAAAGGAGGGAGACCGGGTTATGGAAGGAAAGCATCCGGAATTAGATACCTATGAGATAAAAGAGGATGATCAACTGGGGAGCGGAGGATTTTCCACAGTATATCGGGCGTGGCATAAGAGGCTTAAGAAGGATGTGGTCATCAAACGGATCTTCCGGGAAATGAATGGCGAGGTTGATGTGAGGGCAGACGCGGATAATCTTAAGAATCTGCATCATACCTATCTTCCGCAGGTGTACGATTATATTGAGGCGGACGGCGAGAGCATCATTGTAATGGATTACATACCGGGCAAGACGCTGGAAAAGTGTATGGAAGACGGTATGCGGATGAAGCAGAAGGATATCATTCAATGGGGGATTCAGCTGTGCAGCGCGGTAGAATATCTGCACAGTAGGAAGCCTCCGATGATCCACAGCGACATCAAGCCTGCCAATGTAATGCTTCGGCCCGATGGAACCATCTGCCTGATTGATTTCAATATCGCATCGGCGAAAGGCGAGAAGGGAGCGAAGGTCATCGGCTGCAGCAGGGGGTATTCGCCGCCCGAGCAATTTGTCTATTATGAAGAGGAAAAACCGATCGGCAGTGCTTCTGACTCTGCGAAAGCAAAAGCAGGAGGAATGAGGCAGGCCCAAAGCGGACATTATGTCGGGGATCGGGAAGACGGCAGAGGAGAGACGATTCCGCTAATCAGAGAAGACGGCGGGAAGGAGACCCTGCCGTTAAACCGGGAGGACGGCGGGAAGGAAACGCTGGCACCAGGCAGAGAAGATAGCGGACAGGGAACACAGCTTCTGGACAGGGGGGAGAATGGGGACGTTACCGGTACGCGCCCGCTCTCCCGCAGGGAGAGGGAAGTGCTTGAAGAGGCTGCGCCTGCGAAGGAGGTCTTCCGGTACGCCCTGGTGGATGAACGTTCGGATCTGTACAGCATCGGTGCTACTCTGTATCACCTTGTCATGGGGATTGTGCCCGCCGAACGGCCGGAGGATGTCGTGCCCCTGGAACAGTCCTCTGTCCGTATTACGGACGGACTCATCTACACCATACAGAAGGCAATGCAGGCCAGGCCGGAGAAGAGATTTAAGAGCGCCGCGCAGATGAAGAAGTCGCTTGAGAACGTGGTTCGGATTAACCGCGCCTATAAGCGGGTGGTACATATGCAGGAGATTGCGGTAATCTGCCTTGTTCTTCTCTTCGGGGGATTTCTGCTTATGAACCGGTATGGCAGCCGGGTTATGGCACAGGAAAAGGAGATCGCCTATGAGGAGAGCCTGGAGAGCCTGGCTGACAGCAGGGAAGCAGTGGGCGGAGAGGATTATCAGGCGCTCTATCAGGAGGCAATCTCCTATTATCCGGAGCGGACCGCTCCTTATTATGAAATGACCTATGCCCTGTATCTGTCCGGAGATTATGAAGAAGTGATCCGGTATGTGGAAGAGGAGGTGCTAAGCCGCTATGATCTCGAATATGGAACCGAAATGGCGGATATTTATTTTCTGGAAGCAAACGCTTATTTTGAGCTGGAGCGGTATGAAGAAGCCGTTCCGCGCTTCGCGCAGGCGATTTATCTGAATCACGAAAATGTGGAGTATTACAGGGATTATGCTATTTCGCTGGCAAGGGTCGGAGATGAGTCAGGGGCAGCAGAGGCGCTTGCAGAGGCGGAAGAGCTGAATCTTGCGGATGATTCCGTCTATCTGATTCGCGGAGAGATTGAGCTTGAGAGGGGCAACCTGACCGGAGCCAGGGAGCATCTGTCGCAATGCATTGAGGCGGCAGGGGATGATTATATGAAGATGAGGGCGGCTCTTGTCTTAAGCGAGCTGTATGATGTGAGGAAGGAAGAGCTGCTTTCCGCAGCGGACGGGGAGTATCTGCCGGTTCTGGAAAGTCAGATTTCTCTGCTTGAGGAGATGATTCTTTCGATTGCGCAGGAATATACTCCGGCGCTGCGGGAGCGGCTCGTACAGGCGTACCTGGATGCGTCCGCCTATACCGAAGATCCGGAGTACGACCGTCTGGCGGCGGATACGCTGGAGGGGCTGGTCAGCCTGAACTGGGATTCCTACTCCACTCATAACAATCTGGCAATCCTGTATCAGAAGCTGGATGAACACGGGAAGGCGGCAGAAGAACTGAACAGGATGCTTGAGGACTACGGAGAGGATTACAATATTTATAAGCGATTTGCCTTTCTTGAGCTGGATATTCAGTCGGAAAAAGCAAACGAGGAACGGGACTATGCGCAATTTCTTGCCTATTATGAGAGGGCGAAGGAGTTATATGACGAGAGTTCAGGCAGCAATGCAGATTGCCAGCTAAAACGGTCACCTGTGCCATATTTGGCGGCCACTCTGTGACTTAAATGGCGGCCAGCCAGGGACACATTAAACAGCCAAAATTTCCAGTTATAATATAAGCATCTCTTGTTCAAGGAGAAATATCATAACTG
>DVNP01000237.1 GCA_018714285.1 Candidatus Caccomorpha excrementavium
CTCCCTTCCTGCTCCTCTTGATAAAGCTCCCCGATCAAATCATAATCCTTTGCGCCCGTTACTGCGGCCTTTACCATGTCCCCCGACAAAAGCCCCGGTCCGGCCTTCAGGAAGAGATACCCGTCCACTCCGGGAGCATCCATATACGTTCTTCCGACATAGACTTCTTCCTCCGAAAGCTCTCCCTCGATCAGCACGTCATATACCTTCCCTATCTTCTCCTTCGCCGCGGCAAACGCAATCTCCTGCTGAATCTGCATCAGCTCCCTGCGGCGCGCCAGCTTCACCTTCTTTGTAATCTGCGGCTTCATCTTATCGGCAGGAGTTCCTTCTTCTCTTGAATAAGGGAAAACCCCCAGCCTGTCAAACCGCATTCTGCGTACAAAATCCTTCAGAATCTCATGGTCTTCCTGGGTTTCCCCCGGAAATCCGGTAATCAGGGAGGTCCTCAGCACGATATCCGGAATCTCCTTCCTGAGAAGTCCTATCAGCTCCTGCAGCTCATGACGGGTTGTACGTCTTCCCATACGCTTCAGGATCGCATCGGACGCATGCTGGATCGGAATATCAAGGTAATGGCAGATCTTCGGTTCCCTTTTTATCACATCAATCAGCTCTGCCGTAATCTCCTCCGGATAACAGTACAAAAGCCGGATCCATGAGATCCCCTCAATCCGGCACAGCCTGTCTAACAGCTCGGGCAGAGCCTTTCTTCCATACAGGTCCGTTCCGTAAACCGTGGTCTCCTGAGCGACTAACACCAGCTCCTTCACGCCGCCTTTTGCCAGGTACTCAGCCTCCGCCATCAGCTCTTCCATCCCGGCGCTGCGGTAATCCCCGCGGATTCGGGGAATAATACAGTAAGTACAGTGCTTGCTGCAGCCCTCCGCTATCTTAAGATAGGAATAATATCCGCCCGTTGTATTGACGCGCTTTGGATAAACGGGGCTTAAATAATTAACATCCCGGAAGCTTTGCGCCTTTCCTCCCTCCAGTGCCTCCCCGATTACCGCGGCAATATCCTCCCAGGCCGTGGAACCGACAATCGCATCCACCTCCGGTATCTCCTTAATAATCTCCTCCCGATAGCGTTCGGCAAGGCATCCGGTAACAATCAGAGCCTTAAGCGTTCCTTTCTGCTTGTATGCCGCCATCTCGAGGATTGTCGTAATACTCTCTTCCCTGGCGTCATGAATAAAGCAGCAGGTATTAATCACGATAACCTCTGCCTGCGTTTCTTCATTTGTCAGCTCAAAGCCCTTCTCATTGAGAAGTCCAAGCATTCTCTCGCTGTCAACCAGATTCTTGTCGCAGCCGAGCGATACAAATAAAACCTTCATATGATTGAATTCCTCGTTTCTGTCAGTCTTCTACATCAACGGCGCGAACAGCCGCAGAACCGCCTGAAGCAGCCGGACGAAAGGCCTCTTCCTTACCATTTCCACGGACAGCGGCGTACTTCTCTCTATGGTATCCACCGCGTCCTTCTTAACCTGCATCACAGCCCGATTCCGGTACAGCAGCACGCCGTTTTCAAAATGCAGGTACAGACTTCGAAAGTCCATATTAATTGTTCCGACCGTTGCGATCTCATCGTCACAGACAAAGCATTTTGCATGGATGAATCCGTCCGTAAACTGATAGATCTTCACTCCTGCGTCTGCCAGCCAGGAATAATACGACTGCGTCATCCAGAATATAATCTTCTTGTCCGGCACGTTCGGCGTCACGATCCTCACGTCAACGCCGCGTTTCGCCGCCAGACACAGAGCGGTAATCATTTCATGGTCTATGATCAGATATGGTGTAAAAATATACACATATCGTTCTGCCATATTAATAATATTCAGATAGACATTCTCGCCAACCGTCTCTTCATCCAGCGGGGAATCCCCGTAAGGCTGTACAAAGCCGTCCGATTCAAACTCCCCGGGATGCCATTTCTGCGGCTTAAAGCAGGTAATATCCGTATCTGTCGGCCGGATGCCGTTCCAGGTCTCAAGGAACATAACGGTCAGATTCCAGACAGCCTCTCCCTTGAGCATAATTCCGGTATCCTTCCAGTATCCCAGCCGCTTCTTCACATTAATATATTCATCGGCCAGATTAATTCCGCCCGTAAATGCCGTATGACCGTCAATGACCATAATCTTTCTGTGATCCCGATTGTTCATTACCACGGAAAAGATCGGAATAAAGGGATTAAATGCGATACATTGAATTCCGTATTCCTCCATTGTTTTGAAATAATTGGAGGGCAGCAGGTTCAGACAGCCCACATCATCATAAATAAGGCGCACATCAAGCCCCGCGGCCGCCTTCTCCTTCAGAATATCGAGAATCGTATTCCACATGACTCCCTCTTCAATAATAAAGTACTCCATGAAAATGAAGTGCTCCGCCTTCTTCAGCTCTTCTACGAAAACGGGGAAATTGGCTTCTCCGCTTTCATAATATTCAGCCTGTGTATTCTTATGCACCGGAAACCCGATACCGGACAGGTATCTGACCTGTCCGGCTATTCTGGCATCCTGTTTCTGAATCTCCTCAAGTACGCCCGGACTCTGCTTCAGATCCGGATGAAGTCTTTTTTTAGCGGTATCGAGTCTGTTTCTCAGCCCCTTAAGCGGCCTCTTGGTTCCGAACATAAGGTATAAAAGACCGCCAAGCAGCGGAAATACCAGCACCGGAACCGCCCATGCCAGCTTATAGGCCGGGTTGTCACGTCTGTTAATAATAAAAAGCAGAGCTATAACACTTAAGCCGGTAAAGAAAATATTAATACCGACCGAATACCGTGTAAGACGGAACAGAAAGACTAAAAACCATACTACCTGTACCGCAATCAGCAGTCCTACAATTACCATTCTGCTGCACAGCAGCTTCAGCAGTTTTCTCATCTGTTTCATTCTGTCACCAATCTGAGTCAGCAGGAGGTTTCCCTGTAATAATTAATCAGGCAGCCCTGCAGAATAATATCTGTCTCATCCTTTGTCAGTTCTCCGATCCGCAGCGTGAATTCCTTCATTCCGCGGCTCGCGTTATATGCGGTAATTTCCCTTCTGTTCTCAAGAAGCATGGCTCTTACATCCTTCAGAAAGATATAATCGCCGTTCCCGAACTCTTCATCCCCGTCAGCAAGGAACGGCAGCATTCCCCAGTTAATCAGGTTTGAGCGGTACCTCTTCGTCGCATACTCCTTTGCGATATTGGCAAAACCGCCGAGAACCTTCTGACAGCTTGCGGCCTGCTCTCTTGCCGAACCGTCGCCGGGTTTCACCGCATAAATGGTACTTCCGATCTGAATCTTAAGCGGATCCGCCGAAAACCTTGTCCGAATCGTCTCATATACCGCCTTCAGTTCGCCGTTCGCGGCATAAATCTCCTCTTCCGATGCCGCCGTAAGTCTTGCCTTCTCCGCAAGCTGCACCTGCTTCGCCCTTCCTACATAAGCCGGATCCTTTCTGGAAAGAGTAAATTCCGCAAGCCCCAGCGGATTGGAGCGGTAAGATGAGGTCTCTCCCGAAGGAATCAGCTCATCCGTCGTCGTAACGGGATCGTGAATCACGGATACAACCTTAAGCAGCAGATCGTCGGTCAGCGCCGTCATCTTCGGCCAGTCCACAATGCCCGGCCCGAACTTGATTTCCGCGTCCGGATCCGCCTTTCCCCAGCCGTTATAGACCCGGTTGGCATAGATATTGGAGTCAAAGAAGTATTTCGGCTTCGTGAATTCCGCGTCGAAATACTCGGCAGACGTTAAGTAGCCCTGGTTCGCCGCGGTTGCCGCTATGGATCTCGCATCCATAAGCGCGACGGACGCGATCTGCCCATTCGTAATCTTGGAGCCTTCTCTGTTCGGGAAGTTCCTGGTTGAATGGCGGATGCTCAGTCCCCTGTTGGCAGGTACGTCGCCGGCGCCAAAGCACGGGCCGCAGAACGCCGTCCGGAGTGTGGCGCCGGTCTCCATCAGCTTCGCGGCCGTTCCGTTCTTCACAAGCTCCATGAAGACAGGCTGGCTGGCAGGATATATACTTAAGGAGAATTCATCCGCTCCGATATATTTCCCGTTCAGGATATCCGCCGCGTCGCAGATGTTTTCAAAGCCGCCGCCCGCGCAGCCGGCAATTACGCCCTGCTCCACGTACAGCCTGCCGTTCTTCACCTTATCCTTCAGGGTATAGGGAACCTTGCCTCCGAGGCTGACAAGCGCCTTCTTCTCCACCTCATCAAGAATGTCATACAGATTCGCGTTCAGATCGTCAATCGTATAAACATTGCTCGGATGGAACGGCATGGCAATCATCGGCTTAATCTCGGACAAATCCACATAGACC
>DVNP01000238.1 GCA_018714285.1 Candidatus Caccomorpha excrementavium
ATATGACAGAAGCTATGGCGAATCCGCGGACGGAAGCGGCGGGAATACGGCAGGAGCTCCGTTTCATTTTGGCGGAAGGGTGCACAGGCTTCCGCGGTGGGCAGGATACCTGATTCTGGCGGTGGTGCTTGCGCTGGTTATTGCGGTAATGATGACTCTGGGACGTATGGCGTTCTGGCTGCTTCGGTTCGCGTTTCCTTTCCTGCTGTTTCTGCTGCTGATCCAGCTGATATTCGGCGGCCGGAGGAGATAGGCTTGATTAAGGAGGTTGTGTGATGGAGAAATGGAAGACGCTGGGGTATTATAACGGAGTGTTCGGGCCGCTTGAGGAGATGACGGTTCCGATGAATGACCGGGCGTGTTATTTTGGAGACGGCGTATACGAAGCTGCTTATGTCGGAAACTATCGCATCTTTACTCTGGACGATCATGTTGACCGGATCTATCGGAGCGCGTCCATGGCCGAGATTGAGATCCCCTGTACGAAGGATGAGATGAAGGCAGTCCTCACTGAGATGGCGCAGAAGCTTGAGAGCCCGGAGCAGGTGATTTACTGGCAGGTGACGAGAGGAACCGCGATGAGAGCGCATGTGTATCCGGACAGGTCGGTGAAGGCGAACCTCTGGATTACCTGTACTCCCAAAGCGATTGTGAACGCGTACCGGAAGATCCGGGTGATTACGGCTGAGGATACGAGATTCTTTCACTGCAATATCAAGACGCTGAATCTTATGGTGAACTGCATGCTGTCGGAACAGGCGAAGAAGGCCGGGTGCGAGGAGGCAATCCAGCACAGGGGCGACAGGGTTACGGAAGGAACGCACAGCAATGTGTCGATCTTAAAGGACGGCGTGTTCCAGACGGCACCGACTGATAACCTGATTCTGCCGGGCATTACCAGGGCGCATCTGATTGAGATCTGCAGGAGGCTGTCCGTCCCGGTGAGGGAGGAGCCTTATACGGTACAGGAACTGATGGATGCGGATGAGATTATTATTTCCAGTTCGACGGGGTTTGCGCGCAGCGTATGTGAAGCGGACGGCAGGCCGGTCGGCGGGAAGGCGCCAAAGCTGCTTAAGGCGCTTCAGGATGCTTTGCGGGAAGAATTCATAGCGGATACAGGGATTGATCCAGGGCTGGTGCCCTCGGGAGATTCGTGAACGGCGCCGTCAAAGACATAATACAGGGAAAAAGGAACTGCCGCGCGGCAATCGTCTCAGCCGCACGGCAGTTTTGTAAGCAGCATATTGTTTTTGTGACACAGGCTTATTTATGGTACATCTCCATATAGCTTCCATGAGCGGCAATTAATTCATCGCACATTTTGACAATATCGTCGATATTCAGTTCTGCCGCCGTATGAGGTTCAAGCATAGCAGCCTGATAGATGCTTTCGATCTTCCTTGTCCGGGCGGCTTCAATGGTCATCAGCTGGGCATTGATATTTGTCATATTCAGGGCCGCGAGCTGAACTGGAAGACGTCCGACGTGCGTGGGATGGATTCCCGTATTATCCACAAGGCAGGGAACCTCAACGCAGGCATCAGAGGGGAGATTGTCAATCAGCCCTGTATTAAGCACATTTCCGCCGATTTTGAAGACGGAGCCTGTTGTAATGGATTCCATAATATAAGAAGCATACTCATGAGAACGGGAGTGGGTTACCTTGCCGTCCTTCAGAATATCGTTCCTTTCCTTCTCCCATCCGGCAATCTGGTTGATACATCTGCGGGGATATTCATCCAGAGGAATATTATACTGTTCAATCATCTCCGGATAACGATTCTTGATGAAAAAGGGATTGTATTCCGCATTATGCTCGCTCGATTCCGTACAGTAATAGCCGAACCGTCTGATGTACTCATAGCGGACCATATCACGATGCTTCTCGGAAGCGTTCTTTTTCGCGGCTCTGGCGCGGATCTCAGGATACAGATCATTGCCGTCTTTGTCGCGGATCTCAAGCAGCCAGCCCATATGATTGATTCCCGCAATCAATTCTCTTCTTCCTTCAAGCTTATCCTCCATGCCAAGGCCTGTGAGCAGATCCCGTGAGCAGGTCTGGACGCTGTGGCAGAGGCCGACGGTTTTAACGCCGGTATAACGCTGCATATACCCGGAAAGCATCGCCATGGGATTCGTATAATTTAAGAACCAGGCATCAGGGCACACCTCTTCCATATCCCGGGCAAAGTCTTCCAGTACAGGAATGGTTCTTAAGGCGCGCATAATACCGCCGATTCCGAGCGTATCTGCAATCGTCTGTCTTAATCCGTACTTTTTCGGAATCTCAAAATCAATAATTGTGCAGGGGTCATAAAATCCGACCTGAATCGCATTCACCACGAAATCCGCCCCGCGCAGAGCCTCTTTGCGGTTCTCTTCTCCGAGCCACGTTGAGATAGAAGCTCTGGACTCATTAATGTTCGCGTTAATTGCATTCAGAATAATTTCAGAATCTTTAAGACGCTGTGCGTCAATGTCATAGAGCGCGATTTCACTGTCGCGCAGGGCAGGCGTACACATACAGTCTCCCAGTACATTTCTCGCGAATACAGTGCTTCCTGCGCCCATAAAGGTTATTTTAGGCATATAAATCCTCCGTTCCTGCCGCGAACCGTGAAGGGAAGGCGCGGCGGTTAATTTGTCCGTCTGTTAAGGCTCATTATACCAGAACCATTTGTATTGTGCCATGGAGGAGTGTTGCCAAAAATTGTTTTATTGTTGCATTTTAAGGGAATTATGGTATGCTGAAAAGAGAGCGATATATAAAGGGAGGTGCGGAATGATGGGGAACAGGCAGGCGCAGGATTCGGGACTTGTAATATATCAGGCCGGGGAGGAAGCGTGCAGTCCGGGACACGGTTTTGGTCCTGCGGTGCGCGACCATTATCTGATTCATTGTGTGCTGACCGGTCAGGGAACCTTATATCGCGGGGAACGAAGATGGAAGATTGGGAGAAGCGAGGGCTTTCTGATTCTGCCGGAGGAGGTGAATTATTACCAGGCCGATGAGGAAGAGCCCTGGCATTACTGCTGGGTCGGATTTCACGGAAGAGAGGTTCCGGGTATTTTGAAAAAATGCGGGATTTCCAGGGATAATCCGGTCTTTGAATTCTACGATACGGTCAGAATACAGAACTGTATCGGATGGATTCAGGAGCATTATACACGCCGGAACGAGGAGTTTCTGGCGCTCTCAAGGCTGTATGAATTCTTTGCCATGCTGAAGGGGGAAGAGGAGGGCGCAGGCCTGACTGTCCGTCTCGCGCAGCGTGTCAGAGAATATCTGGAGAAGAATTATTCGTACGGAATCACGGTGCAGGATGTGGCGAACGCGCTGTCTGTGGATCGGAGCCATATGTTCCGGTGCTTTAAGGAGGAATACGGGATATCCGTTCAGGAATATCTCCTGGATTACCGGCTGGAGAGGGCCGCCCGTCTGATTGGGCGATCTGATATGAATATAACGGAGATCATGTATTCCTGCGGATTTCGGGATCTGCCGAACTTTTCCAGACAGTTCCGGAAAAAATACGGGCAGTCGCCCGGACAGATGCGTGGGCGCAGAGAACACGCATAAGGATTGCGCAGGCTTCGGACAACGCGATGTATATTTTGCCGGAGGGGACAATATATTACTCTTAGGAGTTACTCCTAAGAGAGCCGTGTGCCGCAGTCTGCATTCTGCTCTCAGATGAGGAAGCCGGGGGGATGGAAGGATGAATCAGAAAGAGATGAAGGGAAAGCTTGCGGCGGCAGCAGGCTGTCTGATCGTATTTGCGGCGCTTCTGATATGGAAGGTGTCAGGAGACGGGACGCCGGAAGAGAAGGAGCCGTTTATACCGTCCGGCGCGGTGACGCTGGAAGAGGTATACCGGCTGCTTCCGGAGACAAAGGAGATCGAAGGCTTTCCCGGAGAGGAGAGTACATGGCTGACAAAGGACGGACTGAATGCTCTGTTCGCGGGAATTGCAGAATTAGAGGGGGTGGATGAGGAGAGAATACGGCGGATGTATCCGGCGGGCAATGAGGATGCCCTGCAGGAAATGGAAGAAGAGGCGGATCCATATTGTTATCCGGAAGAATTCCTGGCCTGGTATGAGGCTTATGCGGAGGAATTCCCGGAGAACGGAAGAAAGAAGGTTCTTTTCTTTGTGCTGAAGGCAGAAGAAGGAGAGCTGATTACGGATCAGGGAGTCTTTGCGTGCGACGGCGCCTGGCGGTATGACAGGATGACAGGCAGAGGAGGGACCGGCGGAGAACCGGCGGGAGACGGATCCGGCTGGGAAGGGCAGGCGGTCGAAGCAATGCTGGCGGACGGAGAGCTGCTGTATGTACGGAGAGTCAGTACGGAAGAAGTAATACTTCCCAACGTCTGGCTGATTTCCGGACAGGGGCGGGAATTCGAAGCATATGTTCAGGGAGTGAGAAAGGAATTCAGGGCGAACGCGGCCATTGAGGAAGAGATTGAAAGACAGATTGCGGATCTGAGGATTCAGAACGGTCTGATTACGGGGATTACGGTCAAGTCGGACTATATTACGGGGAAGGTGCTTATGACTGACGAGGATGAGGTGGAAATCGAGGGCTACGGCGTCCTGAAGTTCGATGAGGCTTTTCGGATCTATAAGATTTACGGAGAGCCCGGAATGGAAGTAACCGAAAGCATTCTTGTGGGATATGAAAACACCCGCTTTATAGTCAGCGGGGATAAAATCTGCGCGGCGCTGCTGACGGAGCCGATTCAGGCGGAAATGATACGGGTGCTGATCAGTACGCAGGGATATGCAGGTTATTATCATGAGCAGGCGGAATTCACGGGCGACGGGCCTGTGACAGTCAGTACGCCGTCAGGAGAGATGAGGTATCAGGCCGGAGAAGTGATTACCGTAACCGGGGATATGGTCAGCGGCGGCAGGATCCGGATTGCTTCCGAATCGGAAGAAGGGAAAATCACGATCTCCTCGATAAAGAGATCCTCCGGTTCGCCCGCTTATCGCGGAACCCTGGAAATCGCCGCAGGCGAGGACGGACTGTTAATCATCAATGAGCTTTCGCTGGAGGAGTATCGGTATGCGGTAATTCCCAGCGAGATGCCGGTCTCCTATGATCTGGAAGCGCTGAAGGTACAGGCCGTCTGCGCAAGAAGCTACGCGTATAATCAGCTGATGGCGAACCGGTTCGCGAAATACGGGGCGCATGTGGATGATTCGGTAGCCTGCCAGGTCTATAATAATACCCCGGAGAGCGCGAGAAGTATTCTGGCAGTCAAGGATACCTATGGCAAGGTGATATTGTCCGAAGGCAGCGTTATTACGGCATATTATTTCTCGACCTCCTGCGGCGCTACGGCGCAGGCCGAGGATGTATGGGCCGGCGGAGTGTCCGAACCGTATCTGATGGGAAGGGTTCAGTATCCGGAAGAAACCGGGATGACTGCCGCCCGGGAGGAAAGTGGGAAAGAGGAGAAAGAACAGGCGGAAGCGGAAGCTCTTGCGGATGAGCAGACCTTCCGGGAATTCCTTGAGTCGGAGCATGAAACCTATGACAGCGGATTCCCATGGTACCGCTGGAGTGTTGTTCTATCCTGTGAACAGCTTGAAAAATCGATCAATCAATATGCTGCGGAACGCTTCAGAGTCAATCCTGACTGCATTCTGACCCTAAATGAAGAAACCGGAGAATACCGGAGTATAGAGCCGGGAAAGATCGGAACCATAACAGGGATTGAGGTTATGGAAAGAGGAACGGGAGGGGTTATTACCGAGCTTCTGATAACGGGTTCGGAGAACAGCCTTCTGATTCGGACGGAATATAATATCCGGACCCTGCTTTCCCCTGCCGGGGCCGAAGTAAGAAAGCAGGACGGGAGTATAAGTACAGAAATGCCGCTGCTTCCCAGCGCCTTCTTTGTCATTGATGAAGCGGTGCAGGACGGAAGGGTTACCGGATACCTGCTGACCGGAGGAGGCTACGGTCACGGCGTCGGAATGAGTCAGAACGGAGCCATGGCAATGGCGGAGGAAGGAAATACCTGGGAAGAGATCGTCCGTCATTATTACACCAATACGACAATCGGATATATCTATGAATGATCCTGCCGGTTTCTCTGTTCCGGGTATTATTTGGAAAACCCGCCTTCTGATTCCGCTTTCTGCTTTTTCCTGGTGGCCTTTTTGGCCTTGTGCCGCCTGTGGCAGCTGCGCAGGAAGGTCAGGAGCGATCCGCGGAAGGACGGAGTCGCAAGCAGGGCATTTAGCTCCGCGCCAAGAAACAGGATCAGCATACAGGCATACAGCCAAATCATACATAATACAACGGCGGTCAGGCTGCCGTACATGGAAGAAAAATTCGACATATTGTCAATGTAAAAGGAGTACAGGAACGAGAAGCCCATCCATCCGGCGGATGAAAGCAGGGCGCCGGGCAGCTCATTGAATACCCTGGTCTTGCGGTTCGGGATAAAAATATAGATCAGCAGGAAGAACAGAGTCAGGAACGCAAGGCCGAACAGCGTTCTCATGCTGATAACCAGAAGCGTAAAATCCGCCAGGAACGGCAGCCGGACGACGATCCAGCCGTAGAGCGTATTTCCGAATACAAAAATAACCAGCAGGAGAATCAGGCTGACTGCGAATATCAGGGTATATACGGCGGAAAGCAGCCGGCGTACTATGTAGTTGCGGGTCTCTGTAATGTTATAGATCTTTTCCAACCCTCTGGTAATGGCAAGAAAGCTGCGGGATGCCGACCAGAGGGTTGTAATTCCCGTTACGGAGAGAATTGTTGCGGATGCTTTGCCGTACAGTTCTTCGATTATGGAGCTGACAAACGTATCGATCGTATTTGGGAAGATACGGCTGCATATTACTAATATTTCCTCCTGTGTGATCGGAAGATAATGAATCAGATTCTGAATCAGACTCAGCAGGAACATGCCGAAAGGAAACACACAGATAATCAGATAATAGGCAGCCTGCGCGGAAAATACATTCACATAATCTTCCCTGATCTTCCTGGACACGGTCTGGATTAGGTTAATAATAGAAGAAATGGTTATCATGGCAAAACTCCTGTCTAAAATACAAGTCTGCCGGAAGCCGGCAGGCGTTTCATATTATTATATCACAGGGAGCCGGAAAATGCACCGGTTATTTTCGGATATTTTTGAAATGCTCCGTGCAAATCCTTTTTCTCAATTCGGGATTCGGACATACTTTTGACAAATCATTCGGGTAAGCTGAAAGGAAGAAAATGGGCTGGAAGTACATAAGGAGGAAAAGGAATGAATAAGCATTGTATCAGAGCCGCGGCATGGCTGCTAATCGGTATTCTCTGCTTTTCGGGAATCTCGTTCGCGGTCCCGGCCACAGCCGGCGCGGCGGCGGAGCCGAGTCTGAATTATTCAAAGAAGACGATCATCATAGGAACCACCTATACTCTGCAGGTTCAAAATGTAACGGATTCCAAAGCGTCTTATTCCTGGTCTACCTCGGATTCCTCTGTCGCGACGGTGAACGGGAAGGGAAAGGTAACTCCGAAAAAGGAAGGGACCGCGAATATTACATGCAGGATTACCTATTTGGATCGTTCTACAAAGAGTCTGACCTGTGTGGTAACGGCGAAGGAACGGGTGGAAGCGGAGAATGTGGCGATCAATAACGCGAAGACGGAAGATCTGAATGCCCATGTGATGACGGTCGGAGAGAGCTATGATTTTAACAGAACCCTTACGCCGTCGGACTCGACGGACAGTACGTACTGGGTTATTGACGAGGAGGAATATGCGGAGGTAAGCTCACAGGGGGTTGTAACGGCTAAGAAGGCCGGAATTACAAGGCTTCAGGCAAGGACGGGAATTAATAAGACGGAAGCGCTCAAATCAGAGAATACGGTTACGGACAGCATTTATCTGTTCATTATGCCGCAGAACGCGGCGGTAACGCCGACCCCGGTCAGTCCGACTCTGACGCCGACTCCGACTCCTGTTCCGGGAGCCGGACAGGCGGTTGTAAGAAGCGTGGGTCTTACCGGTTCGAGGGAATTGTCTGTTGCGTTCGGAGTACCGGTGGATAAAAGCAGCGTGATCGGGCTTGACGGGTATCTGACGAACGCCGTATCGGTTATCCCCGGGAACAGCGCTTCGAATCCGCCCGGAATGCTGACTCCGGCCCTCAGCGAGGACGGGCGGACACTTACGATTCGTTCGGCGGCCGCGTTCGAAGGAACCTATATTGTATTGATTACGGGAATTCGAACAACATCGGGAGGACTGGTCGCGTCTTATTCCGCGGAACTTGAGCTCCGGGATCGGACGGGGCCGACCGTGATCGGCAATACCACACTGGATGCGGCGGGCTACAGGAACACCATTCAGTTTAATGAAGAACTGGATCTGAGCGAGATGACGGTTCTTGGAGTGGATACCTATGTCTCGGATTCCACAAAAGCGCTGTTAACGGAGCCTTATATCTATTCGCTGAGCGAGGATAAGACGGCAATTATTGTTGATTTGAGCAATATTATCATTCCCTCGGATCTGAATAAGGAGATTACGGTTACGCTGAATTATATTAAAGATATAGCCGGGAATTATACAACCCCGACCTTTATCAAGGTTAAGCTTTATACGGATACGACTGCGAAGCCGGCTTCTGTTCCTCTGAGCGCGGAGAGAACGTCAGCCTCTACCGTGACCGTGACATTTGACAGGGAAGTGCAGTATGAAGGATATATCGTAATAGGAGGGGAGGCATTCTACGGAACCAAGGATACGCAGGATCCGCGCAGGGTGGTCTATAATATCGGAACCTCTTATTATGCGCAGGCTCTTACGGGAATCCAGACTGTGACGGTAAGGAACTGGTACAGTTATCACTCCTCGGAGAGCAGTCTGAATCTTTCTAAGGATCTGACGGTTGATTTTACCGTATCTGCAAAACCGCCCCTGCTGCAGTCGCAGCTGTTGTATCAGACAACACAGGATAATGCTTCTGTGCTCCGGCTTGTTCTGTCCTATGACAAGAATGTCCAGGTATCCGTCCAGAGCGGAACCCTGAATGTGACGCTGTATGATTCCTTCGGCAATATATTGCAGAGGACGGTTTCCTACTCGGCGCAGACAAGGGATCAGACCGTGACGCTTGAGGTGGATCAGCAGATGGCTGCCGCGGGGACCTACCGGGTTGAACTGCCGGCCGGATTCGTGTTTGATTCCTATATGAATTTCAGTCCGGCAGCCGTATTTACCGTAACGAGGCAGTCCGGATCGGGGGGAGATACGCTTCCGGAGCCGACCGTGACGCAGGACGCGGCGAATCCGAGCATTCTGTATGTGGATTTCGCGGCCAAGCTTGACCATGCATCCGCGCAGAATGTATCCAATTATCTTCTGGCGAATGCAATTTCACCGACGAGCGCGGAGCTGATTTCGCAGAGTGATTCGGGAGCCCGCGTCCGTCTGACGTTCGCGTCCGGAGCTATTGAGTATGATACGAATTATATCATTACCGTCAGCGGCGTTAAGGGGTATGACGGAAGCTATGCTGCGCTGAATCAGTATACCGTTTCGGTGTATCTGCGGGAGAATAAGGCTCCGGTATTCCTGGGTGCCAGAATTACCGGATCGAATATGATAGAGCTGATGTTCCAGGAGAACGGAATGTTGATGGGAGCGCCGTTCTTCAGCGTTACGGAGAACGGAAGAGTGATTGGTTCCAGCGCGTGGTGCAGCGGCAGCAGCGTATATATCAGCCTGTATGAGCCGGTTGAGGGTGGCCTGGCGACAATATCCCCGGGGTACGGCAATCAGATTACGGATATGAACGGCAATGTTGCCGTACTGCCGAATACCTTCATTGCGGTACGGGCTTATTAACGGTCCGGAGCTGTTCCGGCCGTGAAAGGGAATATATTTCGTTCGGAATCAGGGGATGCATCCTCTGCGGCTGTAACCGGGAGAATCCGGTACAGCCGCAGAGGTATTTTTATGCCTCTATCTGCGTTCATACCGTCCCGCGCGATTTCTCAGGTACGCCCTTTACATTAAATATGGCGTAGTGTATAATAATGATCTCAGAGAGAATATGGCAGTCTGTCGGGAAGGCGTCATGCTCTCAGGGTGACGGGGAGACTGGAATGGAGTCGGAAAGTGAATAAGAATACAAGGCATATGGTGCGCGTCATCAGTATGATTTTATTTTTTCTATATATTATTCTGTTGTCCTATTTTCTGTTCTTCAGTGAAAGGTACGGCAGAGCGGCGTCGGAGGAGTACCGCTATAATCTGATTCTGTTCAGGGAGATCAGAAGGTTTGTAACATATCGGAATGAGCTTGGCTTCGGCAGCTTCGCGGTGAATCTGTTCGGCAATGTACTGGCGTTTGCCCCGTTCGGATTCTGCCTGCCGCTGATTTCACCGCGGTATAACGGTTTCCTTCGTATCCTTTTCCTGTCCGCGGGATTCAGCTTTGCCGTGGAGCTGGTGCAGCTTGTGTACCGGGTGGGAATCTTTGATGTGGACGATATTTTTCTGAACACCATAGGAGGAATGCTGGGTTATACCGGATACCGGATACTCCGGTCAATCTTTTACTATGGGAAAAGAAAGCTTATGCGGAACGTAATACAGAAGCGAGGAATAAGATGAAGCGAAAAAAAGGAGAGATCCATTTTCAGGCAAGAAAACATTCGGTATCGGGTAATTTATCCGTATTTATCGCGCTGCTGAATCTGGCAGTGCTTGGCGCTCTGGCGTGGACTTCCGGTCTGAACGGCGGCAGCAGCGGGATATCAGCAGGCATCGGGGGGATCCTGGTTTTCCTGTCGTGCGCCTGCGGCTTTATTATTGCGCTGTACAGCTTCGGCGGGAAGGATATTTACTATACGGCGTCCGTTGCCGGCCTTTTGATGAACGGCATTCTGTTCGCGGTGTGCCTTGGCCTGTATCTGATCGGGGCCGGAATATAAGAAGGAGAGGACAGTGTATGGAGAAAGAGAAGAAGGATAGGCTGGATATGCAGCTTGCGTTCATTCTGGAAGCGGATAAGAGCAAGAATATTATTAGACAGACCTATCTGGCGGACGGCTCGCGCAAGGAGAATGACGCGGAGCATTCCTGGCATCTGGCGCTGATGTGTATGCTGCTTGCGGAGTACAGCAATGAGCCTGTTGATGTGCTGCATACGATGAAGATGGTGCTGATTCATGATTTGATAGAAATTGACGCGGGCGACACGTATGCTTATGATACGGCAGGCAACGCGACTAAGCAGGAACGGGAAAGAAAGGCCGCGGATCGGATCTTTCGGATCCTTCCGGAGGATCAGGCAAAGGAGCTTCGCGGGCTGTGGGATGAATTCGAAGAGGGACTCACGCCGGAGGCGCGGTTTGCCAACACCCTCGATAAGGTACAGCCTCTGCTGCTGAATGACGCGGGCGGCGGACGATCCTGGATTGAGCATGGCGTTGAGGCAAAGAGCGTGCTTGCGAGAAACTGCCGTACCGCGGAAGGGTCAAAGGTCTTATGGGAGCATGCATTTGAGCTGATTCAGAAGAATATTGCGGATGGAAAGCTGAAAGGATGAGCAGAGAGATGGAGAGTTTTCGGTTGCACGAAGAAGAGAATGAGCAGATAGAAGAGCGCTATACTCTGAGTATGGAACGGATTGCCCGGATCCCGCAGGAGAAGACGGTTCCGGAACCGTATAGAGAGTATTTTACGGCAATGGCGGAATGGCTTCTGCTGATTCACAGAACACAGGAGGAGGTTCTTGACGGATCCTTTGAGAAGCGTTCCCTGGCCGGGAAGGAAGAATGGAACCGGCTTTTATATGAGGACATTCTGCCGGAGTATTACGGCAGGAGCTTTACGAATCCGGAGTTTAGCGCTGAGCGGTTTGGAACGGAGCAGGGCAGGATGTTCGCAGCGCTGGCCGCGGAGTTAAGGGGATTGATTCCCGCGGCATTTGAAGGAAGGCGGTATCCGATTGCCCTTGCGGCGGAGCTGTTTATCGAGATCTATAATTATTATGAGGATCTGGGTCCGTATACGCAGAAGGATGCGAAGAGGGCCATCTATTCCTATGTGTTTGATTATGCTCAGGAAGCCATACCGTACAAGACCAGGCAGCTTCTGGATCCGACCCTGACCTTTGCAAGAGAGCTGATTATGGAGGCGGATCTGGGCTCTTTGGATTATCTGTATCAGTACGGGGATTATATTTCCGATAACGAACGGAGACTTTCGGCTTATTTTGCAGCCATGACGGAGGAGGAGGTACAGGCCGTCGCAGATACGTATACGGACGGCTATATCAGAGGCTTTGCCGTTACAGGCGCTGATTTCTCGGCCAAATCTATAATCTCTATCCAGTATTGTCTGGGGTTTGAGAGAATGATTCGGGCAGCAATCAGAACATTTGAGGGGCTCGGAAAGAAGGTAAGCTGTTATCGGACATCCTGTTCTCTGATAACGGGGAATTCGGGCGGGAAGAACGGCAGTCACGGCGTCAGCCCGAACCCGCAGTATGAATATGATCACAGAGCTGACGACGCGCTGATTCTGGACGGGGCATTGGTTGATCGAAGGCTTACGGCTCTCCGCGGCGCGTATGAGCAGTACAGGATAGAAGCGGGGCAGTATGCGGGACCGGCGGTGCAGATGACCTTCGGCGAGAAGAAATCTACTCCGATTCTGAAGGAAGCGGCTCTGCGGTATGATGAACGCCAGAGAAGGCTTGCGCGGGAGTACCGCGCGGAAGCGGCGCAGATTCAGAATGTGTACATGCCTTCGGAAGGGCGTTCCTTTACCATCATTGCCTATCCTCTGCCGTCTGTCGGGGAGCG
This sequence comes from Candidatus Caccomorpha excrementavium, assembly GCA_018714285.1. Taxonomy (GTDB): domain Bacteria; phylum Bacillota; class Clostridia; order Lachnospirales; family Lachnospiraceae; genus Caccomorpha; species Caccomorpha excrementavium. The sequence continues at coordinate 12,850 of DVNP01000238.1, forward strand.
GTTCGAAGAGATCTTCGAGAGAACCCGGATGGTGAACAACCTGGATAATGAGGAGTATAAGCGGATTCAGCAGGCGATGATTGATGTGCTTGATAAGGGAGATTACTGCACGATTGAAGGAATGAACGGCAACGAGACGGATCTGAAGGTTATGCTGCATGAACTTAACGATCCGGACAGGGAGACGATATTTGAGAATTGTACGGCTGATGTGAATATTCCGGCCGGGGAGGTCTTTACGTCTCCGGTGCTTGCGGGAACCGGCGGCCTGCTTCATGTAAGCAGGGTGATGCTGGGCGGGCTGCCGTATGAGGATCTGCGGATCCGATTTGAGGACGGTATGACG
>DVNP01000239.1 GCA_018714285.1 Candidatus Caccomorpha excrementavium
ATGATAAAGTATAGTCTATCGGGAGCTTTATCTTGAAAGTCTTCCGGCCAGGGGCGGTGTAAGCCGTCATACAGGAACGAATACGGAGGAATCTATGGAAAAACTGATTAATCAATTATCCGATGTCCTGAAGAAGGCATTTGAGAAGAAGGGTTATGATCCGAAGTACGGTGAGGTTACGCTGTCCAATCGCCCGGATCTTTGCCAGTACCAGTGTAACGGCGCGCTTGCTGCGGCGAAGCAGTATAAGAAGGCGCCGATTATGATTGCGAATGATGTGCTGGAGCTGGTGAAGGATTTGCCGGTGTTCTCTTCGGTGACTGCTATTATGCCGGGTTTCATCAATATGACTCTGAGCAGCCGTTATCTGACGGAGTATCTTGAAGAGATGGCTGCGGATGAGAGATGCGGGTGTGAGAAAACGGACTCTCCGAAGACGATTGTGCTTGATTACGGCGGACCGAATGTGGCAAAACCCCTTCATATCGGACATCTGCGTTCCGCGATTATCGGCGAGAGTCTGAAGCGGATTGCGAGATTTATGGGGCATAAGGTGATCGTAGATGTTCATCTGGGGGACTGGGGACTTCAGATGGGACTGATCATTACGGAGATGAAGAAGAGACAGCCGGATCTGGTGTATTTTGATGAGAATTATACCGGGGAATATCCGAAGGAGCCGCCTTTTACGATTACGGAGCTGGAGGAGATCTATCCGGCGGCGAATGCATATTCCAAGGAGCATCCCGAATATAAGGAAGAGGCGAAGGCGGCGACGTTTAAGCTTCAGAACGGAGATCGGGGATATCAGGCGCTGTGGAATCATATTATGAATGTGTCGGTTACGGATCTGAAGAGGAATTATGAGAAGCTGAACGTAAGCTTCGATCTGTGGAAGAAGGAGAGCGATGCCCAGCCTTATATTCCGGATATGATTGAGTATCTGAAGAACAATCATTATACGCGGTACAGCGAAGGAGCTCTTGTGGTCGATGTGAAGGAGGAATCGGATACAAAGGAGATTCCGCCCTGCATGATCTTAAAGTCGGACGGGGCAACGCTTTATAATACAACGGATCTTGCCACGATGGTAGAGAGAATGAAGCTGTTTCATCCCGATGAGATTACTTATGTGGTGGATAAAAGGCAGGAGTTGTATTTTGAACAGGTATTCCGCTGCGCGAAGAAGACCAGGCTGGTTCCGGAATCGGTTAAGCTGACGTTTCTGGGCTTCGGAACCATGAACGGGAAGGACGGCAGGCCGTTTAAGACAAGAGACGGCGGCGTTATGCGCCTGGAGACGCTGATTGACAGCATTAATGAAGCGGTATATGATAAGATTATGCAGAACCGCGAAATGGATGAGGACAGCTCCAGAAAGACGGCGGCGGTTGTCGGGCTTGCGGCATTGAAATATGGAGATCTTTCCAATCAGGCATCCAAGGATTATATCTTTGATATTGATCGCTTTATTTCCTTTGAAGGCAATACGGGGCCATATATTCTATATACAATTGTACGTATTAAGTCGATTCTTTCAAAGTATCAGGGAATGACGGGCGAGAATCCGGAGTCGGCGGGACTTTCCTTTGCGCGGACAGACAGAGAGAGGGGAGCGTCGGAGACAGAACTGATGCTGAAGGCCGCAAGGTTTAACGATGTGGCGGAGCAGGCATATACGGAGAATGCGCCGCATAAGATTTGTCAGTATATCTATGAGCTTGCGGATTCATTCAACAGCTTTTATCATGAGAACAGAATCGTGTCAGAAGAGGATGCCGGAAGAAGGGAAGAGTGGATGGCGCTGATTCTGCTGGTGAAAAGAATCCTTACAATCTGTATTGATCTGCTTGGATTCGAAGCGCCGGAGCGCATGTAAGAAAGGATATGGCGGATGATGTACAGGCTTTTGTCAAAACTGGTCATTTACAGGAATATTGATAAGAACAGTATCCTGTTTGGCCTTGCGGATACCATAGCGGCGTACGAACGGGGGGAGAAGGGCGCGGAGGATACGGTTGCGTCTGTTTACTCGCTGATACACAGGCTTTTGGATGTGGCAACCGAGTACGGCTTTGACGGCAATCTCTGGCAGAATTATCTTGCGTATCTGCTTGCAACCGTGGAGAATCCGTTCAGTATGACCTGTGAGAAGACAGGGGCGCAGGACGGAACGGTTAATTCCTTCGCAAAGGGAGATTTTCGGATATTCAGGGAGCTGTTTCATTATGATTTTTCAGACCTTGAGGAAAGGCTCGGAATTGACTGCTTCCGGATTATTACTCATTACAGGGCCATTGTAAAGAGCGGCAAGCGTTATAATACAAGCGTGAGCGAGAAGGTACGGGAGCTTTCGGCGCAGATTGCGGCTGCGGCGGACGAGGAAGAGGTCTTTGCGATTGTGACGGAATTTTACCGCCGTTACGGAGTTGGTATGTTCGGACTGAATAAGGCCTTCCGGATCAGGAAGGAGAACGGAGACCTGAAGCTGATTCCGATTACCAATACGGATCATGTGCTTTTGGATGATCTGGTGGGTTATGAGATTCAGAAGAAGAAGCTGGTTGATAATACCAGGGCGTTTGTTGAAGGCCGCAGCGCGAATAACTGCCTGCTGTTCGGAGACAGCGGAACCGGAAAGTCTACAAGCGTCAAGGCGATTCTGAACGAATATTATTCAAAGGGCCTTCGAATGATTGAAATATACAAGCACCAGTTCGAGGACTTATCATCTGTTATTGCCATGATTAAGAACCGGAATTACCGGTTTATCATATATATGGATGATTTGTCATTCGAGGAATTCGAGATTGAGTACAAATATCTCAAGGCGGTCATCGAGGGTGGACTGGAGACGAAGCCGGATAATGTTCTGATTTATGCGACGTCAAACAGAAGACATCTGATTCGGGAAACATGGTCGGATCGTTCGGATATGTCGAAGGATGAGCTGCACCATTCCGATACCATGCAGGAGAAGCTGTCATTAGTGGCCCGGTTCGGGATTACGATTAATTATTCGGCGCCGGAGCAGAAGGAGTTCATGAATATCGTAAAGGAGCTGGCAAAGAAGTACCCGAATATTACGCTGACGCAGGACGGGCTGGTAAGGCAGGCCAATATGTGGGAATTAAGCCATGGCGGACTGTCAGGAAGAACGGCGCAGCAGTTTATCACCTATCTGGCGGGACAGAGCTGATATGCGCGGCAGAGTTCGTGTTATTTTGCAGCATTAACTATAATGGAATCGGTATAAGGAGGATTACGATATGGAGCAGGGCAGGACAAAAGATAAGAACTTAAGAGGCCAGAGGAAGCGCGGTCTGCTGAAGTATGTATGCGTCATGGTATTACTGATCGGGCTGTTCGGAGCCCGTATGGCAGAGGCGGCAGGTATCCGCTATGCTCCCGATACCAGCGGATCGCTGGACGGGGAGAATGCCGCGGTGGTATTCTATGAAGGACGGGTATCGGTCAGATCCGTGGCAAATGTCCGCACGGGCCCCGGAACCTCTGCTGATGTTCTGAATGTGGACGGAGAGAATATC
>DVNP01000027.1 GCA_018714285.1 Candidatus Caccomorpha excrementavium
GGAATCAGCGCGAACAAAAGAGGCAGGGTAGAATAACCAACGCTGGTCACAATATCCCGCATCCGCCCTTCTCCATCCATCAGACAGGTAATCGACCAGTTCGATACACAGAACAGGACGAAGAATGCCAGAATTGCCACCAAATCAAGCAGGCTGTTCGTCTCAAGCGTATTATAGGAATTCACAATAAAGTTCGCGTACCGCTTATTAATCGAAAACGATATACTAAACAAAATGACAAACGCAAACGCAAGCGGAACGCTTCCCTTCCCCCTGTGCCGGATCTCATAGAATCCGTCTCCGGGATGGACCATCGTATAGAGCGCGTATTGCAGCCGCTCTCCTATCCTGCGCAGACGTCCCATAATTGCCTGACTCATCCTCTGACACCTCCTTTTCTTCTTCTACGATTCTTTACGATGCTGCCCGTCACAAGAACTGCGACTACAACTACGCCCGTGGTCAAGATCCACGGCAGATTCTCAGACAGGATCTCATTCCTCCAGCGCTTATACGCAATAGAATAATAGTCCTTATCCATGCCAAGCCTTAAGTATTCCATTGCCTTCACATTATCTCCATCCGCAAGATATGCCTTGCCTATACCGACATAAGCAAGCTCAAAATCGGAATTATATTTTAATACTTCGTGCCAGCATTCCACTGCCTTCGTCTCATCTCCGTCATAACGGAGCCCGACAGCTTCGTTAATTAATCCGCCGTATTTCGTTTCGGTGAATTCAAGAATCTCTCCCCGTCCCGCGTCCAGCACCAGAATTCTTTCGTCATCCGCCTCGATCGCCGTCGGGGAACGGAAGGTCCCTTCCTGAGTGCCCAGGCCTCCGAAGATATACAGAAGATTTCCCTCGGAATCGTAAGTGAAGATTCTGCCCCTGGTATAATCAAGAATCGAATAGATTCCATGGCCGCGCTCCACAACGTCTACAATACGGGACGGCCCGGAATAATCTCCCGTCAGCCTCCAGTCCAGATCACCGCTCAGCGGTACGGAATCTTTCTTCACAATGACATCCTGACCCTTGGGATTGAGCAGCCTGACGGACTGCAGGCCCTCCGTATCCACATTCGTCGCGTACAGGAATCCTTCTTCGTCCACATCCATTCCCGTGAACTCCGTTGCGATATACAGCTTCTGTCTGGAACGCTGTTCCTTGGTTGAGAATTTCAGCCAGAATATCTCCGTCGGCGTGAGCGTAACATTAATCGTACCAGTAAATCCCGTGAACTCTCCGTCCTCCATAAAGCTTAAGATGCCCTGGTACATATTTTCAGCAATCACATAGATACGATTCGCGTAGTCAACCGATACCTTCACGGGTGAGAAAACGAAATTCTCCGGCAGAACATCCGATTGCGGATTCTCCACAATCTGAAGAAGCTCGCCGTCAGGGCTAAGCTGAACCACTCTTCCGTTGCCGGTATCCGCGATATACATTCTTCCGTCAGACGTCACGCAGATTCCGCTCGGCTCCCGAAAGGTTTCTGTTCCCGCTTCCGATTCAAAGCTATCAATAATATTCAGGAGTTCGCCATCCACAGTCAGGATTACAATCCGGTTGTTTCCGGTATCCGCAACATATAAAATTCCATCAATCAGGAAAAAATCCTGAGGCGATGAGAACGCCCCCGCCCCGATATCCACGCCGGAAATACTTCCGTCCGGTACATACGGAGCCGGTGTGTACACCAAATTTCCCCAATAATCATAATAATAAGTATCGTAAGGAACCTGCTCCGCTGCTTCTACCCGGACAGCCGGAAGCATCAGCAGCGCTGCAAGAGCCAATACTAACAATTTCTTCTGTTTTTTCATCCCGGCCTCCTAATCCTTCATACCTGAAGTTGTCATGGTTTCAATGATATTGCTCTGGCTGATGATGAAGAACAGAATCGGGACAGCCGCCACAATGAACTGGACAGCCGCTCCGGCTCCCGCTCTTGATACGCCGCCCTGTACAATCTGATTCAGCGCGTACTGAAGCGGCTTAAGCTGCTCGCTTCTAAGGAACGTGCTTCCTGTATTACCCCAGAGAGCCTGGAACTGGAATATGGCAAGCGTCAGCCACGCAGGCTTGACGTTCGGCATAATCAGCTTCCAGTATATCTGGAATTCACTTGCTCCGTCCAGCCTGCAGGATTCAATCAACGAATCCGGGATCTGTTCAATGAACTGTTTCATCAGGTACAGTCCAAGGCTGCTCGCGAACGCCGGAAGAATAACGGCAGCATAGGTGTCATTAATTCCAAGCCAGGATACGATCATATAGTTCGGAATCGCGGTAACAGCAGCCGAAAACATAAGGGAAAGCACGACCATCTGGAAAAGTACGTTCTTACCGATAAAATCCAGCTTCGCCAGCGCATACGCGGCTGCGGAAGCTAACAATACATGGCCGACTGTCCCGATTCCCGTAATGATCAGCGTATTCAGGATATAACGCGAGAACGGCACCCACGAGGACTTCATCAGCACGAACAGATCGGAGAAGTTATCCAGATTAGGGTTGCGCACGAAGATCTGCGGCGGATACCGCAGAATCTCATCCAGCGGCTTTAATGCGTTATTCACAATCATAACAAGCGGCAAGGCCATGAATACGGCGCAGATTGCCATTAGTACGAAGAGGATGGTATTGCCCGCCGCGGAACGGTTCAGCTGCTTCTGACGATGAAACAGCTTCCTCAGCAAATGCCTCTTGGGCTTCATTCTTACAGCTTCTTTCATATCAGCTTCCCACCTTTCTGAGCACCTTCTGCACCAGCTTGTTCGTTCCTATCATGACAAGGAACAGGATTGTCGCGATTGCCGAAGCGTAGCCCATTTCATATCTCTGGCTGCCGTAATCCATCAGGTGCGTAACAACCGTCGCGCCCGCGTAATTAACGCTGGGATTACCGGCCAGCTGAATCGAAATATCCGCCACAGCGAACGACTGAGTAATCTGCATAACCGCGCCGAACATCAACTGCGGTCTCATGGACGGCAGAGTAATATACCATAACTCCTGCCAGCGGTTTCTCACGCCGTCAATGGCGCCCGCCTCATACAGAGTCTTATCAACGGTCTGAAGACCTGCGATGAAAGTCAGGAAGCCGGTACCAAGACTGAGCCACAGCTGGACGATAATCAGGAAGAACAATACATATTTCTCTTCCTTCATCCAGACGATAGGCTCGTACAGGAATCCGAGTTTAATCAGCATACCGTTAAGGTAGCCGTACCGATCTCCTGAGAGAATCAGGGTCCATACCAGATATGCGTTGCCGGAGATAGACGGCGCGTAGAAGATTAGCGTCAAAAACGCACGCAGCTTTCCACGGAACTCATTAATGATCCAGGCAAAGATGAGACACATCATATAACTGATAGGTCCTGTAATAACCGCGAAAATAAACGTATTCTTAACCGCGATAATGAAAATGTCATCCTCCAGCAAAAGCCTCAGATAATTTTTCCAGCCTACAAACTCCGGAAACTCAAACATATTGAAATTTGTAAAGCTCAGTACGATGGAGGCCAGCACGGGCAGTACTGTGAACAAAAAGAAGAGAATAAAGTACGGAGCGAGCAGCAGATAAGCCGGCACTCCTCTTTTAAGCCGCCTCTTCAACGACATGCGATTAATTCCGGTAGTTCTCTGTGTCATGTTCCGTCATCCTCCTGATTTGCTTGATAAGTGGAAAGCCCAAGTTCCTCCCTCTTATTTGTGATCTCCGCGTTAATATACCGAACGTAGTCCGTCAGAGTCTCACGCGGGGACTGACTGTTTGTTACAACTTGATAGAATGCGTTATTTACATTTCTCCAGGTATAATATCCGCCGGGTACCTGAGGAATACCGACAACCCACTCGAACTGCTCCTTTAACTTTTCATAATCCGATCTAGGCCAGGGCAGATTCTCAAATGCCTCGATATTCGCGGTAGGATATCTTGCGGACGCGCCCATTAAGCTTTCCATTTCCCTTCCGTACGCTGTCTGGATATCCGCCGACGTCCACCACTTCAGGAACTCCCAAGCTGCTTCCGGATTCTTGCACGCCTTCATAATAACCGCCGCGTTGCCGCTGCTGACTGTCGTCTTGTCAATGGTACCGTCCTCCTTAACAGTGCCGGGAACGGTTGTAAAGCCCCATAATCCCTTAATATCCGGAGCCGATACCTGAAGGTTATTATAAGTGGTATAGTCCGCCAGAATGATCGGAGTCTCTCCGGTACGGAAACGCTGCTCCACACTGGTTTCTCTGTCGAGCTTATACTTAGAATAATACTCGCAATATTCCTTGAACACATTCATTGCTACCGTTTCATCCAGCGCTGACGCGGTTCCGTCTTCGTTATAATACTGGCCGCCGTTCTGGTAAAGAAGCGTAGCGAAGATCTGCTCCGTCGCTAACATACCGATTTCCATCTGGTTCTTGCTCAGAACCGACAGGGCAACCTTCATATCATCCCATGTCTCCGGAACCTCCAGATTCAGCTCCTGAAGGATATCCTTGCGGTAGAACATCATAAAGAAGGTCTGCGTCTCCGGAAGCGCATAGGTCTTGCCTTCGAATTCGAACGGCTCCATCGCGCTTTCATAGAATCGAGTCCGTACCTCATCCAAATCCTCGAATTCACTCAAATCATAGAGCGCGTTCCTGACTCCGTAATTCATCGGAAGGTCATTACCCGCCTGCTTTAAGGCCGCATCCACCGTCAGCTGAATCGCCACGTCGGGCCCTTGCCCCGCTAACGTTGCCTGCAGGAGGGTTGTCATATTCACCAGCATCACATTAACGCCGATTCCCGTATTCTTCGTAAAGTCCTCATCAATCAGCGCCTTAACTACATTCGCCTGATCCCGTCCGGTTCCGATCCAGACCGTGATAGTCTCTGTCTCCTCTTCATCACTTATGTTACCAATCTGATTGTAATCAATAATGAAGGAGTAGAACAAGGTCTTCAGCTCGTGAATCAGATAACTGAAGAAGGAGTTATCCACCTTAGGAAGCTCGGTATCCGGAGAGACGACATAGAGTGCGTCAAGCTGAAGCGGCTGATCCATAACCTGCGTAATCCACGTTCCGACCGCGCTCATATTGGTCTTATAGGATCCGATTACGTTAGAGAACATTTCCACGTCCTTGGTGAGCATGTCCAACTGATCCCGCATGGTCACCAGCACAGTCTCTCTATCGCTTCCAGCTCCGGCAACCTCAATGAGCCGGTTAATGACTGACGTCAGCTCAGCCGATACGGCAGCCGTATCGTCAGCAAGACCCGGGAGGCTCCGCTCAATCTGATAATCCCTGTACTGGGCCGGTTCCACACCGATGATTCGGATTACCCTGCGGTAAATCTGGTTCAGCTCGGCAAGAATATCTTCCACATCACTGATAATCTCCGAGAATTCTCCAAGAACAACTTCCATCCGAATCGTATGGGTTCCGGCTGTCAGATAGAAACGGTACGGATTGCCCTCCTCATCGGAGAGAAGCTCCTGCCTCCAGTTCTGCTTATACGAGAACCCGTAATTGTTCATTTCTTCAAATGGCACTTCTCCGTCTATCATGATCTTTCTTGTAACATAGATACCCTTTACGAAGTTCTGCTTCACATGAACTCCAAGGTTATAATATCCATCCTCTGGTACTTCGAATTCCCATTCCAGCCATTGTCCGATCAGACGCCAGCTGTTCCCTCCGATGGTATTATTCTTCAGCTCCTTCGCGCTGTAAGGAGAAATTGCCGGCGAAGACTGATCCTGGATTGGATAGAGCATCTGGGAAGACTTCTTCGATGCGTGTTCTGCTTCCACCACCTGAAGATATCCCGTGGTATCCTGCGCCCCGGCCTCGTCCGTCTTACGGACCACCTCTTCATAAGACTCCGGCTGCTGGTTATTCGTCAGAATCAGCCGCCTTAACATCATCGGCTCTCTCACGGAAGTTAGCGTGATGGTGTGGGTTCCTTCGCTAAGATATACGGCAAGCCGATCCGTAACGTATCCTTCGCTGTCATAACACCACCCTATCGTCCATTCCGGAGCTTCCACCTGCCCCGGCTTAATATCATTTCCCTGATTATCGACCTCCCACTCCTCTGTCTCATTCTTCCAGATCCTCTGGAATTCGAGAGACGAGAATTCCTGGAAGGGCAGTTCTCCATCGATAAAGATTCCTCTCTGGATCGCGGCGCTCTTGCCTTCTGTAGGGTAATATTCCAGCCCCAGCTCATACAGGCCAGCCTGCTCAATTGTGACCTCGTACTCTATCAGGCCCTCTTCCCCGGTCAGGACGGAGACGCCGGGCATTCCTTCATAGTCCGTGTACTCCTCCACTTCCATATCCGAAACCCTGACATAATCCGCCGCGTCGATTTCGATTGTCGTCTCAGGCCGTTCCACTTCTCCAAGGGCTTCCAGGTAATCCCGGTATCCCTCGTTCTCCGTGAACGAATCCAACTTGCTGGTATACTCCTCCATGTCGTAATCCGTCACCGCGTAAGCCGTATTCCTGCTTCCGGCGGCGGCCAGAATACTGACAACCATGAAGCACACCAGCATCCATGCTGTTCCTCTTTTCATCCTTTGCTCCCATCTGCGCTCCTGCGCGTGTATGAAACCTGTCCGTGCTGCTTCTCTCAATCAGTCCGCCCCGGGGGCATTAAAGGCCGATACCTTAATTCCTTCCGTCCGATTCACCCGAATCAGCCGCTCCTCACCCGGATTCAGCCAGAACACACTATCCTCCGCCGTGAAGCTCTCCTGCGCCCCTTCGCATTCGATCGTAACTCCCACAGCAGGATATGCTCCCTGGTTGATAATACGAATCAGGCCGTCTTCTTCCTTCTTCACACGTAAGGCCGTCTCCGGCAGCCCATGAAGCGCTCCCGGCTCAGACTGATAATTCAGCCAGTAGAAGGTACGGTGCACCGGCTCCTTCCCTTCTCCCACAGTAAGCTCTGCGGTAATCAGTACCAGACATCCGTCCGCATATTCCTTCCCCAGTACGAATTCTCCTACCTTTGATACCATATCAATCGAACCGCTTCCGGGATACGATTCCTCCTGAATCAGCTTCAGATCACGGTCCCACGCCCGTACAATGGCACAAAAGCTTTTTCCCTTCAGATCATCCGCGTCATCCATCACATAGACCGGAACCCTAAGCTCTCCGTCAAACTTGGTTGACTGGAATATCACGGCAGCATGAAGCGGTTCATAGCTATCCGCAAGAATATAATAAGACAGCTTCGGCACTCCATAATAATCGATGGTTGACCAGGAAGCAGCCGGATACACGTCCGTCAGCTTATAATAGCAGACGCCCGTTGACTGAGGCCATGCCGCCCGGAAGGATTCCAGCGTGTGGCGGATTCCCGTCGCCTGGGCAATCTGCGTTGCCCAGATAAAATCCTCTAAAGAATCCAGCTTCTCGAATTCCGCCGCGTGAAATGACAGGTAATCCATATCATTCGGCTGGAACTGATTAAAACGAGGCGTATGATGGGCAATGCTTCCGTAAGGATCCGGCGGCCAGATTCCGATCTCCTCCTTGGGAACATACTTCTTAACCGAAGAGAGATCCGGCATGCTCGCCAGTCCGAATTCCCCCAGGAAATGGGACTTCAGCTGTACAAACACGTCCATATCCTGCATATCCCAGTAGGTTCCGTAATTATGAAGCGATCCGCCCCACGGAGAGGTTCTGTGGAACGGCCTTGATCCGTCTAGCTCAAAGGCGTATCTGGCCATCATGTCCATGGCTTCTCCGTCTGCATTCTTTGATTCATTGCCTCCGCACCACATAATCAGAGAAGGATGGCAGCGAAGGCGCGGCATCGCATCAAGCACCGTCTCCTCAAGCTCCTCAAAGGGCTGTTCCTTCTGGCTGTCCCAACAAGTCGGCCATTCCTGCATTACCATGATTCCATACTCATCGCACAGATCATAGAACGTATCACTCTCCGGCATCCCGCCACCCCATGCGCGCAGGAGCTGAATATGCTGCTGCTTGGCCAGACCTAAAAAGCGCTCGTAACGCTCCTTCGGGAAACGAAGCAGCGCATCTAAGGTACACCAGTTTGCGCCCTTTACAAAGATTTTCTTCCCATTAATGGTATAGATCCAGTTATACTTCTCCGGATCCGGTCCTTCCGGAAGCGGGTTCATCTCGATCGTCCTCATTCCGAACGACGTCTGAAAGCTCTGTATCCCCTCCGGGCAATGCAGAGCCAGCTTTAATTCATATAGATTCTGTTCGCCGTGCCCATTCGGCCACCAAAGCTTCACATCCGGAATCGTGACGCGATAATGAAGAACATCTCCTGCCTTTCCTTCCCACTGTGCCGTGAAATGAATGCTCTCTCCCTCAAAGTTCTTCGGGGAGATCTCCGCAACCAGAACGCCTTTTCCACTGCCCTTTTTGATCTTAACGCAAATATCAGCAATTCCTTCCTTTAAACCAGCCGCAGCCACAAAGGGACGTTCGAATTCTATCTCTTCTCCTTCCTGGATCCACACCGGCGCCCAGATACCTCTGGAGGGAAGACACGCATAGTGCCAGCCGTATACGCAGTTAATCACAACTCCGTCATGCCAGCCTTCGTCATTATCCATAAAATCAGACAACGGCTTCGGCCTTGCAGGCGCGTTGTCAATTTTAACAATCAAAGTATTCATTTCCTGAAGAAGCGGTTCAATCTCGTACTCCGGAGTTCCGAACATTCCGCTGTGAGTTCCAAGGAACGTGTTGTTTAACCAGATGTGAGCTCTGTAACAGATTCCTTCAAAATGCAGAATCGCGTTCTGAAGCGGAAGCTTCCCTGAGAATTCCTTCTTAAACCACCATTCCTGATAGCTGTACTGTCTTGCTTCTTTATCGTTGATCGCAATCATGGGATCCGGGATTCTTCCGGCTTCTAACAGCGCCGTATGGACGCTGCAGGGAATCCTTGCAGTAATCGCGTCCTGCCATTCTCCGGATAACCTTTCTTCCTCCCTGCCTCCCTGAGCCATCTGCCAATCCCCATTCAGAGAAATGATCCTATTCTCAGGAAATGCATCCTTAGGCGCAAAACCCTCCTTTTGTTCTGGAATAATATAAGGCGTATCTAACATCGACGGCCCGGGATTCCAGTACTCCCGCTCAATCTGATCGAGTGATTTCTTGTTTTGCTCCTCCCTCAATTCCATAGCCTTCCTCCATTCTTATTGATCCATATTATCCAGTATCAATACCCAGTCATTTCCTCTTCCTGAGGACGGTGCGGCAAACACTCGCTGATCCGCACGGACAATCCCGCCTTCTATGCTCTTTCCGTCTCTCGGAGAGTACCATGTACAGCGGACGCAGGAACATCCCAGACTTCTTAATTCAGCGTGAACCGGAAGTCCCAGTCCGGTATAGAAATACGCATATTTCTCACCTCTTGCTGCGGCAATGCACCCCTGGCCGGGAAGACGATCCTCATCCCTGCCGATCAGCTCCGGCGCGGGCCGAAGTTCATAATACGGACGCATCATGCGAAGCCTTGCAAGATACCGGATCTGCTCTGCTGCGGGACGACGCAGCATAGTCTGCCAGGCCTCTCCGGGTAAGTCCGACACTCCCTCCCCCTGCTCCGTCCCCGATGCAAGCCGCCAGACATCTCTGTGTCCATATGCCGCTCCCATTGCCCCTTGCATCAGGTTCCAGTAGAGATTATTCCTTACATCCGCATCCGTCCAGCCATCCAAGTCCACCCGGAAGCAAGCAGGAAAGTCCTCGTACCGGCATTCCATATCAAACACCGGCTTATGTTCCTCCTGCCAGGTTCTGCGCAGCATCTCTGCACTGTCATAGCATTCCAGGCCATGCCCGGACTGGATGGAATGAAAATCAATATATGACTTATTCTTTACAAAATCGACGGAGGAGGCCGCGCCGCACGGATGGAATGTAATCAGGTGCTGGCCTTGATCTCCTTGTTTCAGGCCGTCTGCCATCGCGTCAATCGTCCTCTCCTGTTCCCTGGTCTGAATCGGCCGATCCCCGCCGAGCACCCAGAATAAGTTCCAGGTATCGCGGTAACGCTTCCCAATCCATTCTCCATATTGATACGCGTTCTCCGGATTGAAGAACTCCGGTCCGACTCCCTGCTGCCGGTTCCATTTATCACCCAATGTAGGAAGAAGGGCAATTACCATGCCCCTCTCCCCTGCCGCAGCAAGAATCTGATCCAGGTCTTTCCAGTACTCCTCCTGAGTGGGTACATGCCCCTGCGGATTACGCGCTTCCATACCGTCAAGCTCTGCCAGGGCGACCATTAATATGGTGTTAAAGCCCTGTTCCTTCCGGATATCCAGATACCTCTGAATATCCGGAAGGCTTCCCTTGTGCAGCATTTCCCAGGCGGTATCCGCGATACAATAGAACGCTTCCCCCGTGCTCCATTGAAGGTAACGCCCCTCTTCCTGTACCAAAAGCCGTTTGCTTAGTTCCACCCTGTCAGCTCCTTCACCTGTTCAATCAGCTGATTTGCCGTTCTGCGGTGCGTGCAGACCGACCAGTGCCCGTTTGCTCCAACACTCTCCTGCTCTACCTGCTTTGGACGAATCGTAAGGCCGAAGAGCCTGCCGTCCTTCTTAACCTCCTGGAGATAGCGAATCGCAGAAGCAATCTCCTTACCCTGCTTCGCATCCTCATCCCAGAATACCAGAATCTTTGCTTCCGGATTCTTCTCACGGATCAGCTCCAGGAATTCCCTGTACTTAATCTCGAACATCGCGTAACGCTCCGCCTTCTTCTCAGGAGTCCGCTCGCTCTCCTCCAGATCCGCACACTCGCAGTAGCGCACGTCATTATTTCCAAGGCGCATCAGGATCACATCCGGGACAAACCTTGCAAAATCCCACTTCTCGGCGGTTTTCCCATAATGCTCCTCACACATCTTATCCGTATAGACATACAGCTCAGGAATCAGATTATGGGTATTCATTCCATAATCATGGAATGCCCCGGTACCGGATACTGCGGTCAGCATACATTCCGCATTGAAATAATCCGCAACCATTGCCCCGTAGGTCTTAAGCGCATCCTGCTCCCAGGTGTTGAAGTCCGGCGAAGCATTCGAGCAGATATTGCCGTAACCACAGCTGATGGAATCCCCGATTACTTCAATCCTTCTTTCCTTCGCCTGCGTCGGAATCGGCTGCATAGTACCGAACACACGAAGCTTCTATACGGCGGCTCTGCCGTAGCCAACCTCAGAAAGCTTCACAACCTTAACCGTATGAGTTCCGTAAGGAAGCCCCTCGCACAGGATATACCATTTCTTCTCTTCGTCCAGAAGGAACCGGCTGACCGCCTCACTCTGCCCGTCCACATAGACGCCGATCTGCGCCCTGTCCTTCTCTGCCGGAACCTTGCCGTCCCTCAGATCCGTCATCAGCTCCGCGCTGACCTTCGTACCACGGAATGTGAATTCAAAGCCCGAGCCGCTCCAGTTGAACCATACCATGCCGTCCTTGCCTGCATCGAGCGTCCTTCCGAAGAAGCGAACCGCCCTTTCCTTCACGCGGACCTCAATCTCCGTCTGGCGCTGCTTCTGGCTTGCTGTCCTTCTTGCCAGGAACTCCTTGTAATAACGTCCCCAGTAAGGAGTGGGCGTAAAGTCCTCCAGATTCTCAACCAGGCACGGGCCTGCCTGATGATGGAAGTCCCACGCGGTAGCATGGAAGCGCTTCGACTCGATCCAGGCAAGTAATTTCGGAACCCAGATAGAGGAGATTTCCTTCTGCGGATTCTCCGGACGCATGAACTCTCCGCTGTGCCCGCATTCTCCAATCAGAATCGGATACAGATCCGACATACAAGCCACATGCTTCTCCCAATCCATCGACTTCCATGGATAAATATGGGAATCCAAGATAATGCCATTGCCCTGCGTATCCTCAATCAGATATCCGTCCTTCATTCCGTCAAAGGTGAACGCCCAGTCAAGCCCGCCGATCACCGCTACATTCTTCGCGCCGCACTCTCTGACTGTCTCAAGAATCTTCTTCATACCCGGCGTCTCAAAGG
>DVNP01000240.1 GCA_018714285.1 Candidatus Caccomorpha excrementavium
ACCGGAATCGTCTGTGATGATGAATTGTACCCGGCCCAGATGAGGAATCTGGAGGATGTCCTGGAATTAAAGGTTATGGACCGGACGATGGTAATTCTGGATATTTTCGCGCAGAGAGCCTCTACCAAAGAGGGAAAGATCCAGGTTGAGCTGGCGCAGCTTCGGTACCGTCTGACAAGGCTTGTGGGAATGCGCAGTTCTCTGTCAAGACTTGGCGGAGGAATCGGGACAAGGGGTCCCGGGGAGAAGAAGCTGGAGGTGGACAGACGGCTCGTCAGAGAACGGATTTCTCAGCTGAAGCGGGAGCTTAAGGAGGTAGAGTCAGGCAGGGAGACCACAAGGGCGCTTCGCGGGAAGAATCAGGTTCCGGTGGCTGCGATTGTGGGTTATACGAACGCGGGAAAGTCCACGCTGCTCAATTACCTGACCGGCGCGGGAGTGCTCGAGGAGGATAAGCTGTTTGCAACGCTCGATCCGACAACGAGAAGCCTGACGCTTGATGACGGACAGAGGATACTTTTTACCGATACGGTCGGGTTTATCCGCAAGCTCCCTCATCATCTGATTGAGGCCTTCCGGAGCACGCTTGAGGAAGCGAAGTACGCGGATCTGCTCCTCCATGTGGTAGACAGCGCAAGTCCCGCGGCAGATCAGCAGATGCATATTGTCTATGAAACGCTTAAGAGCCTCGGAATTCAGGACAAGCCTGTTATAACCGTATGGAACAAGCAGGATCTGCTGACCGGGACGGTTTCCGCCAGAGATTTCAGAGCGGATAAGACCGTGAAAATCTCTGCCAGAACCGGAGAAGGAATCCCGGATCTTCTGGAGGCAGTGGAAGAAATTCTGCGCGGGAACAAGATACGGGTTGAGAAAACATTTCCGTATGACAGGGCCGGAGATATTCAGGTAATCCGCAGATACGGCCAGCTTCTGAGGGAAGAGTACAGGCCGGACGGCATTTTTATAGAAGCATATGTTCCCCGGGATGTGTATCAGAAGTATCTGTTCTGATACGGCGGACGATTGAAAATGGGAATGAAGTATTATCCCGGGAACACAAGATATAGTGTGTTTGTGTGAATCAATAACAATATATACCCCTTCCATGTATTGACTTGAAGATTGTTTTTTGATAAAATAGGGACAGATTATACAAGGGAGGAAGAATGTGTCATGTTCAATGTAATTAAGCGGGACGGAGAAATTGCGGCATTTGATCTGAAGAAAATCAGTCAGGCCATATCCAAGGCGTTTACTGCCAGGGAGAAGCTGTACAATGACGATATTATTAATCTGCTTTCGCTGCGGGTAACGGCAGATTTCCAAAGTAAGATAAAGGACGGAGCTGTCTCTGTGGAGGATATTCAGGACAGTGTGGAGCACGTACTGGAGAATGCGGGGTATACGGATGTTGCCAAGGCATATATCCTCTATCGGAAGAACCGTGAGAAGATCCGCAATATGAAGTCTACAATTCTCGACTACAAGGAGCTGGTGAACAGCTACGTAAAGGAGGAGGACTGGCGGGTTAAGGAGAATTCCACTGTCACGTATTCGGTGGGCGGTCTGATTCTGCACAATTCCGGTTCCATTACGGCCAATTACTGGCTGTCCGAGATCTATGACGATGAGATTGCGAACGCGCACAGGAACGCGGATATTCATCTCCATGATCTGTCCATGCTGACCGGATACTGCGCAGGCTGGTCATTAAAGCAGCTGATTCAGGAGGGGCTCGGCGGAATTCCGGGCAAGATCACCTCTTCTCCGGCCGCTCATCTGTCAACTCTGTGCAACCAGATGGTGAACTTCTTGGGAATTATGCAGAATGAATGGGCAGGCGCGCAGGCGTTTTCTTCCTTTGATACATATCTGGCGCCGTTCGTGAAGGTTGATCACCTTTCCTACCGGGATGTGAAGCAGTGCATCCAGTCATTTGTCTACGGAGTGAACACACCGAGCCGCTGGGGAACGCAGGCGCCCTTCAGCAACATCACGCTGGACTGGACAGTGCCGGATGATCTGGCAGATCTGCCCTGCATCGTAGGCGGCAGGGAGATGGATTTTACTTATAAGGACTGTAAGGAAGAGATGGATATGGTCAATAAGGCCTTTATTGAAATTATGGTAGAGGGCGACGCGAACGGGCGCGGTTTCCAGTATCCGATTCCGACCTATTCCATTACGAAGGATTTTGACTGGTCCGATACGGAGAATAACAGACTTTTATTCGAGATGACGGCCAAATACGGAACGCCGTATTTTTCCAATTATATTAACAGCGACATGCAGCCGGGCGACGTGCGTTCCATGTGCTGCAGGCTTCGCCTGGATCTGCGGGAGTTAAGAAAGAAATCGGGCGGCTTCTTCGGCTCCGGAGAGAGTACCGGCTCGGTCGGCGTTGTGACAATTAATCTTCCGAGAATCGCGTATCTGTCTTCGAACGAGACGGAATTCTTCCGCAGGCTTGACAGGATGATGGATATTGCGGCGCGTTCCCTGAAGGTAAAGCGCACGGTGATTACCAGGCTGATGAACGAGGGGCTGTATCCCTATACGAAGCGCTATCTCGGAACCTTTGACAATCATTTCTCGACAATCGGACTGGTCGGCATGAATGAAGCCGGGCTGAACGCAAGATGGCTGGGATGTGATATGACGGACAAGAGGACGCAGGAATTCGCCATAAGGGTACTGAAGCATATGAGGAACCGGTTAAGCGATTATCAGGAGCAGTACGGGGATCTCTACAATCTGGAGGCCACGCCGGCGGAATCGACGAGCTATCGTCTTGCGAAACATGACAGGCAGCGGTACCCGGATATCAGGACAGCCGGGAATCCGGGCGATACGCCTTATTATACAAACAGTTCCCACCTGCCGGTGAACTGTACCGCGGATATCTTTGAGGCTCTGGATGTTCAGGATGAGCTTCAGACCTTATATACATCCGGAACCGTATTTCACGCATTTCTTGGAGAGAAGCTTCCCGACTGGCGGGCGGCGGCAAAGCTGGTGCGCACAATAGCCGAGAATTACAGGCTTCCTTATTATACTCTCTCTCCGACTTATTCTGTCTGTCAGAATCACGGTTATATCAGCGGAGAGGCCTTCACCTGTCCGAAATGCGGCGGGAAGGCGGAGGTGTACAGCCGGATTACAGGATATTACCGTCCGGTTCAGAACTGGAATGAGGGCAAGGCGCAGGAATATAAGAACCGCGTCGAGTATGATCTGGGCAGCTCCAGGCATATGCCGGTCAGCACCGGAACCCGGATCGGGGATGTTCCCGCGGCCGGGAACGGCGGTAGGACAGCGGAGCGGCCGGACAGAACCCTTCTTTTTGTTACGGAGACCTGTCCGAATTGCCGGATTGCAAAGGCGTATCTGGACGGGATTTCCTATGAAGTGATTGACGCGCAGGAGAATCCGCAGGCTGCGGCCGATTACGGCGTTATGCAGGCTCCGACTCTGATTGAGACGGAGGGCGGACAGATTTCACGGTACGGGAATCTGTCTGAGATCAGACAATATGCAGATCGTAAGAAACATCTGATCCACAGATAAAAGATACAGGAACGGGATGAGGCCTCCGGAAAGAAGATTTCCGGGGGCTTTGGCCGATCCGGAAAGGAACGTAGGATGATATGGGATATCAGGAGACATATGACAGAATCCTGCAGAAAAGAGAAGAGACGGCAGTTGAGAAGCGCAAGCGAATCCGCAATGAACAGTTGATTGAAAAGAAAAAGGAAGAGCTGGATGCTCTGTGCAGCGAAATGTATGCGAAAAAACAGGATGTAGATGAGCTGAAGAAGAATTCTTTAGGGAATCTTCTCAGGAAGATTGCCGGCAGTTATGATCAGTCATATGAGAAGGAATACCGCGAATACGTGGAGGCCAAGCTGAAATACGATGAGATGACAGCGGCAGTCGAAGCATTGCAGAAGGAAACGGAGAGACTGGGAAGCAGCATCCGCCAGGCCGAGAGGGAAATTGACCGGCTCTATGAGGAGTTGTCCGGGGAACCACAGGCGGCTGAGGTTCTTGCGGAGCTGGAAGAGAAGAAGACCGAACGGTATCAGAGGCTGAAAGAACTGAAAGAGGCTGTTTCGGCAGTCGAGAATGTCATTGCCCTGGCTGCGGAGACGAAAAAGGCATATGAAGAGGCAAAAGGATGGGCAACCTACGACACCTTCTTCGGAGGTGGACTGATCGGCGATATCGTCAAATACAATAGAATCGATGATGCCGAGGAGCTGTCCGTAAAGCTGGCCGGCGCGGCTGAACGAATGAATAAAGAGCTGAAGGATGTGGAGCAGATATATGAAGCGGATCTTTCCTATATTGATTCCGGCAGTAGGCTTCTGGATATCTGGTTTGACAACATCTTCACGGATTACAGTGTAAGAAGCAATCTGAAGGAGAATGTGGAGAAGCTGGAGGACTATATCGAAAGACTTGGCAGGCTGCAGTCTGAGTTAAACAGCCGGATCCGCGCGACGGAATCCGAAATAAAGGAGATGTGAACATTTATGAACCTGATTGCGGCGGTGGATAAAAACTGGGCCATCGGACACAAGAATGCACTGCTTGTCAGAATTCCCGAGGATATGAAGCGGTTCAGGCAGATGACAGCCGGAAAGACAGTCATTATGGGAAGGGGGACTCTTGAGAGTCTCCCCGGCGGGCAGGCGCTGGCAGGAAGGCAGAATATTGTCCTGACCAGGAAGAAGGATTACAGAGCGAAGGGGGCAGTGATCGCACACAGCCCACAGGAGGCGCTGCAGGCGGCAGCGGGCTGTCCGCCGGAGGATATCTACATTATCGGCGGGGAATCCGTATACAGGCAGTTCCTGCCGTACTGTGATACGGCCTACATTACCTGGATTGATTTTGCCTATGAGGCGGACCGGTATTTCCCGAAGCTCTCCGAATCCGAAGAGTGGGAGCTTGCAGAAGAATCCCAGGAATATACCTACTATGATTTGGAATATTATTTTCGGCGCTATGAACGGAGAGCGGGAAAGATGTACAAAGTTGAAAAAAGTACTTGAAAAATCAGAAACGGCGGACTAATATAATACTAACAAAAAACGATGCTGTACGGTGATGCGGTGCAGTCATCTGACGCAAAGGAAGGATGAGAGATATGTTAGATATCAGGGTAGTAAAAACAGATTCGCCCAAGCAGATACCGGGTCCGGATGATCCGTTAACGTTTGGTACAATATTCACGGATCATATGTTCGTTATGAATTATGAAGAGGGAAAGGGCTGGTACGATCCGAGAATTGTTCCGTACGGACCGTTTTCCCTTGATCCGTCCGCTATGGTATTCCATTACGGTCAGGAGATGTTCGAGGGCTTAAAGGCGTATAAGTCGGATGACGGAAGGACATTGTTATTCCGTCCCGATAAGAATATCTGGAGGGCGAACAAGACGAACAGAAGAATCTGTATTCCGGAGATACCGGATGAGGATTTTCTTCAGGCAATTAAGGCAATTGTTAAGATGGATGAGGCATGGATTCCGCATAAGCCGGGAACCTCTCTGTATATCCGCCCGTTTATTATCGCTACGGATCCGTTCCTTGGCGTCCGTCCTTCCAGTACCTATATCTTCTGTATTATTCTTTCCCCGGTTGGGGCATATTATCCGGAGGGTCTGAACCCGGTGAAGATCTGGATCGAGGACGAATATGTAAGAGCAGTCAGAGGAGGTATCGGAGAGGCGAAGACAGGCGGCAATTACGTGGCTTCCCTGCGTTCGCAGGTCAAGGCGCATGATGAGGGATATTCTCAGGTGCTCTGGCTGGACGGTGTGGAGAGAAGATACATCGAGGAAGTCGGCGCGATGA
>DVNP01000241.1 GCA_018714285.1 Candidatus Caccomorpha excrementavium
GAAAAGCAGAAAGCCCTCTCCGGGGCGAAAAAATGGATGGAGGATTTGGACCGGATTATCCAGCATATCTATGAGGATAATGTGCTGGGAAAGCTGTCTGACAGCCGGTACTTAAAATTATCCCGCCAATACGAGAAGGAGCAGACAGAGATTGAACAGCTTGCCGCCGTATTGGAACTGGAAATTGAAGCACAGGCCGGGCAGGTTTCCGATGTGAACGAGTTTCTGAAGCTGGTGGACAAGTACCTGGATATTCCAGAACTTGACACTGCCATTCTCAATGAGCTTGTGAGAAAGATTGTGGTACACAGTCCGGTAAAGGAGAATGGAAGAAAGCAGGTGCGAATCGACCTGCATTTCACCTATGTGGGGCAAATCCGCATCCCCTTGAAGATTGGAAGGGAGTCCCTAAATGAATCGGAACCGGCGTTACCTGACACGCCGGTTCCTACCAAAATTCTTTTTACTTCCTTATGGGACGCTGCCGAAAGCGGCCGGGGTGTTTTTCGGGTATCCGGGAGAACACCCCGGCCGTTTTGATCGCGGCGCGCATGTTTTGCGTTTGTCTGTTTTGGCGGCGGGACTTATTCCTGTTCCGGTGCCGTAGCCGGAATAAAGGTACGGCTGCCGATCGGGGTCTTTACATCCTTCTGCGCGGCCTTCTGCTCTGCTTCTTTACAGAAGTACATCTGCGATCCAAGAAGTGTCTTGCCGCGCCTGTCTATTTTTTCGTATGTGCCGTCCGGCTGGAGGACATGGGCCTTCAGATTGTCATCAAGCTGTATCTGAAGGATATGAAGAACCTCTGCCTTCCATTTCTCATCCTCAACCGGGAACAGAACCTCGACGCGCTTGTCTAGATTTCTCGGCATCCAGTCTGCGCTTCCCATATACAGCTCCGGAGCGCCGTTACATTCAAAGTAGAAGATGCGGCTGTGCTCCAGGAAGGTTCCGACAATCGAACGGACGGATATGTTCTCGCTGACGCCGGGAATTCCGACTTTAAGACAGCAGATTCCGCGGACAATCAGATCAATCTTCACGCCTGCGCAGGAGGCCTCATACAGGGCTTCGATGATTTCCTTATCACACAGAGAGTTCATCTTGGCGATGATGCGGGCAGGCTTGCCTTCACGCGCGTGCCTGGTCTCTCTTTGGATCAGCTCCAGAAATCTGCCGCGCAGCCAGTAGGGAGCGACAGCCAGACGATTCCATTTCTCGGGCTCTGAGTAGCCGGATATCATATTGAACAGGGCGGTGGCGTCGGCTCCGATTGCCTGGGAGCAGGTGAACAGTCCGAGATCGGAGTAGATTTTGGCCGTCGCGTCGTTGTAGTTTCCGGTTCCGAGATGGACATATCTGCAGATGCCGTCGTCCTCCCTCCGCACGACAAGCGTAATCTTGGAGTGGGTCTTTAAGCCGACAAGGCCGTAGATTACATGGCATCCGGCCTTTTCAAGCATCTTGGCCCAGATGATATTATTCTCCTCATCGAAGCGGGCCTTCAGCTCCACAAGCACCGTTACCTGCTTCCCGTTCTCGGCCGCTTCCGCAAGAGCGCGGATAATCGGAGAGTTGCCGCTCACACGATACAGAGTCTGCTTGATTGCCAGAACATCCGGATCCGAGGCGGCCTGGCGGACAAAGCTGACAACCGGTTCGAAGCTCTGATACGGGTGATGAAGCAGAATATCTCCCCGCTTAATCTGCGTGAAAATATCCTCTCCCGTCTGGGTTTCGGGCACAGGCTGAGGCTCATATTTCTTATCATGGAGCTCATCGAAGCCGTCAAGTCCGTACAGGCTCATCAGGAAGCGCAGATCAAGGGGGCCGTTGATCTTGTATATATCTTCATCTTTCATGTTAAGCTCTTTTTTCAGCCGCTTCAGAAGCTCCTTCTCCATCGCTTCTCCGATTTCCAGCCGGATTACCTCGCCCCACTGCCGTTTCTTCAGCTGCTTCTGGATTTCCTTCAGAAGATCTGCGGCATCGTCTTCATCAATGGTTAAATCGGCATTGCGCATAATGCGGTACGGCGCCGCGCAGCGGACGGTATAGTTCAGGAACAGCTTGCCGATATTGCGTTCGATGATTTCCTCGAGCAGGATAATGGTGATTCCGATTTCGGAAGGAAGCGATACGGCGCGCGGGATGACGGAGGGAACCTGAATGGTCGCGAATTCCGGATCACCGCCATCCGGCGGGGTAAGAAGCGTCGCAATATTCAGGGTCTTATTCAGGATCAGCGGAAACGGTCTCGATGCGTCAACCGCCATCGGAGTAAGAGCGGGATAGATGACCTCATCAAAATATTTGTCCGCGAATTCCTGCTGCGCGGGGTTCATTTCTTCATGGCTGAGCAGCAGGGTAAGGCCGTTCGCCTTCAGGGCAGGCAGCAGGGAACGGTTCAGGATGGTATACTGCGCTTGGGTCATGCGGTGCACCTCGGCGCTGATCTGTTCAAGCTGCTGAGTTGCGGTCAGTCCGGCAATGTCAGGCTTCTTATATTTGGCGTGAACCATATCCTTCAGGGAAGCGACGCGGATCATGAAGAATTCATCCAGATTGGAGGCTGTAATGCTTAAGAACTTCAGCCGCTCCATCAGCCGGTTCGTCTTGTCCCTTGCTTCATTTAATACCCGGCCGTTGAACTTCAGCCAGCTTAATTCCCGGTTCTCATAATAGGCCGGATTATCGAATTGATTTATGTCCATAATTTTCCTCATTTCTGCGCTGCTTTCCTCACATATCAGGTCTGCGGCTGCAGCGCGGACACAGACCTGCGGGATTTTCTGTATTTGCTCCGGAACCGGTCTCGGGATTTCGGGATTCGTTTGTATGCCGGATTCCTAAAGGATCTTCTTTTGCTTTAATACAGGCCGTATGCTGTATACCTCTTCGAAGAACGCGGTCTTCGTGGCGAAGGAGGTCATCTCCAGCGTCATATCTTCCGCGCTTTCTACGGTAACAATAAGATCGGAATCTCTAAGAGAAGCCTTGACGGATTTGAACTTCTGCCTGTGGCTGCGATCCAACGCGTTCGCGAGGCGGAGAATGGCGGTCAGCTTGGCGGTCAGCAGGTAATCCTTCTTGCCGTATAGCCTTCTTGCCGAAATGTCTTCGAAGCTTTCCCAGTCGGCTGTATTATATTTAACGGTATTGGCGATAATCTCGCGTTCCTTATGTGACAGCCCGATAATCTCCGTTGCCATGATGATATGGTAGGAGCAGTCCGCGTTCCGCGACATGCTGATGTATTTGCCGCAGTCGTGCAGAATAACGGCAATCTGCAGCAGGAGACGTTCTCTGGCTCCAAGTCCGTGAACCTTCTTCATACCGTCGAATATGGCAAGAGCGGCCTTCTCCAGCGCGGCGGTATGGCTCTTGGAATTCAGGTAACGCTTGGCGGTACTTTTGGCGGCGGCAAGAATGTCATTCTCAAAATTATGCGTCAGGGTTACCAGCTTTCTGTTCTCCGCGTATTCATAGGCAAGCCCATCCGTCAGATGGCTGCCGGGCGTGAACAGGCACTGCGCGTCCGTATCCTCGATAAAGCGTTTATAGACGATGAGAGAAGGAAGCGTAATGGCGGCAATCTCCGGGGCAATGTCGAGGTTGTCGGCCAGATCGGCGGGGGAGAGACTGCGAATCTGATCATAAAAGCTGAGAAAGGCTTCCTTGGTAATGCTTCCTGCCGTTCCCTTCAGCTTAATCATGTAGGAAACCGGATCGCCGACCGCGATAATGTTCTCGATCCTGCGGTCTTTAATATACATCTGTTTGAAATCCCTTAACTCATTCTCGATCATTTCCTCGATAATGTTTTCGGTATTCAGGGTTTTATTTTCAATCGCCGATACCCGTTCCTGCATGCGGAACGCGCCGAGCAGAATACTCTGAGTTGTGATAAGCTTATCCTTATCGAAAAGGGAGAGCTGAATGTTGCCCTCGCCGACATCAACAATGGCCGTACCCTTCTGTATAATCTTCTGGAATTCATTTTCCTTCAGGGCGATTGACTTATATTCATAATACCGCTGTTCCGAATTGCTCAGAATCTCAACGGACAGGCCGGTCCGCACCCGGATCTGCTCAAGAACAATCAGGGAATTCTTTGCTTCCCTGAGAGCGGCAGTCGCGCAGATTCGGCAGCTGTCAGTCTTATATTCCTTCATAATACGGACAAAGTCATTCAATATCATACAGATTCCGTCAATGAATTCGTATTGAATCTTTCCTGTCCGAAATACGTCGCGTCCAAGCTCCATGCGCGCCTTGATATGATCGATTTCCTGAATGCCCGTCTTGGCCGACATGGAGAACAGCTTCATTTCTATGGCGTAGGAGCCGATGTGGACCGCGGCAAATATCTTTCCCTGCATATATGGTGGATACCTCCTTAATGGTATAATAGACGCTTTGCGCCTATTATATCATATCTCAATCTTAATATGTGAAACTTTAGTAAAATAAATGTAAATTTGCTGTACCTGTGGCGAATGATCTGCGCCAGATTTCGTTTTGCGCCGTTTCTGTCCGGAACTTCAGAAGCTGAATCCGGATAAGAAGGCAGGAGCAGGAACCGCATAGTATTTATCCTGTCTTAAGAGGGGATTATGTTAGGACGGATTATATTGAATGCAGACAGGAATTATGCTATAATTCATAATATGTCGGAATAAATTACCATGGAGAGGGGG
>DVNP01000242.1 GCA_018714285.1 Candidatus Caccomorpha excrementavium
CCGCTATGTCCAATGTTTATGTCCATTTCTCGTAAAATTTCTTTTCCTGCACGATATTCAGTTGTCAAGTTTCGGTTGGAATCTCATTCATTGAGATTCCGAGAAGATATTTTCTGCCTACGGTACTATAATACCGAGTCCCTGCGTAAAAATCAAGTAGCTGCAAAGAAAAACCATTCCCGGCGCGGCATGAATCGTCCGCATATTTTTCCCTGCAGCTACAAAATTCGTTCTTTTATGAAGTTATAGGCAATTTCAGACCCTCCACATCTTATGCTTCAAAGGTCTGTCAGCCATTGAAGACCTGACATCAGGTTAACATCCGAGATGCTTTAACTGCTCAAGTACCTGATTCATCATGTTCGTGTACTTCACAAGCTTCTCCTGCTCTTCCCTAAGCTTTGCCTCCGGCGCTTTCTTCACAAAATTCTCGTTGGAAAGCATTCCTTTTGAACGCTTAATCTCCCCGGTCAGGCGATCCTTCTCCTTATTCAGGCGGGCGATCTCCTTCTCGATATCAACCAGATCCGACAGCGGCATATACAGCGTGGCGCCGGCAATCACAGCCGATACGGCATCCTGCGCAACCCCTGTCTTATCCGCCTGCACCGTTACCTCCGAGGCTGCTGCAAGCGTAGCGAAGAATACCCGGCTGTTCTCAAAGATCTCACTGATCCTTTCCTCTTCGGATACCACAATCACAGCCGCTTTCCTTGAGGGCGGAACATTCATTCCGCTTCTTACGCCGCGGATCGATTTCACGGCCTGCTTAATCGTCTCAACCGCTTCCTCTTCTGCCGGGAAGCTTAACGCCTCCTCATATACCGGCCAGGAGGATATCATGATAGATTCCTCTTGTGTATCCTTTCCCTCTAATTCCTTAAGCGTACAGAAAATCTCCTCCGTAATGAACGGCATATACGGATGCAGCAGCTTTAACGCTGTCGTAAGAACGGTCTTAAGCGTCCAGATTGCAGCTCCCTTGGTCTCGTCGGCATCATTGTACAGACGGGGCTTTACCATTTCAATATACCAGTCGCAGAATTCCTCCCAGATAAAATCATAGATCTTCTGCGCGGCAATTCCGAGCTCGAACTTCTCCATATTGTCCGTTACATCCTTCACCAGGGTATTCGCCTTAGAAAGGATCCATTTATCCGCATCCGTCAGCGTCTTCTCAGACACTTCGGTATCGTCCGCCCTTTCCAGATTCATCATGATGAATCTGGAGGCATTCCACACCTTATTTGCAAAATTCCGGCTTGCTTCCACTCGTTCCATATAGAAGCGCATATCATTGCCGGGCGCATTGCCGGTAATCAGGGTGAAACGCAGCGCATCCGCGCCGTATTTCTCAATAATCTTCAGCGGATCAATACCGTTGCCCAGAGACTTGCTCATCTTGCGTCCCTGCGAATCTCTCACAAGCCCGTGGAACAAAACAGTCTTAAACGGCTTCTCTCCCATCTGCTCATATCCGGAGAAAATCATGCGGATTACCCAGAAGAAGATGATGTCATATCCCGTTACCAGTACATCCGTCGGGTAAAAATACTTCAGATCCTCCGTCTCATCCGGCCATCCGAGGGTGGAAAACGGCCAGAGCGCGGAAGAAAACCACGTGTCGAGCGTATCCGGATCCTGTGTGAAATGTTCGCAGCCGCAGGACGGGCAGACCTTCGGCATCTCCTTCGCAACCACAATCTCGCCGCACCTGTCGCAGTAGTAGGCCGGGATTCTGTGTCCCCACCAGAGCTGCCTGGAAATACACCAGTCGCGGATATTGTCGGTCCAGTTAAAGTAGGTGCTCTCATACCGTTCCGGCACCAGCTTGATCTCGCCCTCCTTCACGGCCTTTATTGCGGGCTTGATTAATTCATCCATCTTCACGAACCACTGCTGCTTAATCATGGGCTCAATCGTGGTATGACAGCGATCATGCGTTCCCACATTATGACTGTAATCCTCAATCCGGACCAGCAGCCCCATCTCGTCAAGCTCCTTCACAATCTGCTTCCTTGCCTCATAGCGATCCATTCCGCAGAACTTGCCGCCATTCTCATTAATCGTGGCGTCATCGTTCATGATATTAATTTCCGGCAGATGATGGCGCTTTCCTACCTCAAAGTCATTCGGATCATGAGCGGGCGTAATCTTAACAACACCGGTGCCGAATTCTCGATTCACATACGAATCCGCGATAATCGGAATCTCCCTGTTAACAAACGGAAGCATTACGGTCTTGCCGACCAGATGCGCATACCGTTCATCCTCCGGATGAACCGCGACAGCCGTATCTCCGAGCATGGTCTCCGGCCTTGTTGTCGCGAATTCCAGAAACTCATCCGTTCCGACAACCGGATACTTGATATGCCAGAAATGCCCCGCCTGCTCCTCGTAGACAACCTCCGCGTCAGAAATGGAGGTACGGCAGATCGGACACCAGTTGATGATGCGGGAACCCTTATAGATCATCTTCTTCTTGTGGAGCCGCAGGAACACCTCCGTAACGGCCTTCGAGCAGCCCTCATCCATCGTGAACCGCTCTCTGTCCCAGTCACAGGAGGATCCCAGCTTCTTAAGCTGTTCAATAATCCTTCCGCCGTATTCCTTCTTCCACTCCCAGGCTCTCTTCAGGAAGCCCTCTCTGCCGAGCTCATCCTTATCAATGCCTTCCTCCTTCAGCTTCTCGATAATCTTAACCTCAGTCGCGATACTCGCGTGATCCGTACCGGGCTGCCACAGCGTATTATAGCTCTGCATTCTCTTGAAGCGGATCAGAATATCCTGCATGGTATTATCCAGCGCATGCCCCATATGAAGCTGCCCGGTAATATTCGGCGGCGGAATTACAATCGTGAACGGCTTCCTGTTCCAGTCAACCTCCGCATGAAAATACTTCTTATTCAGCCATTTTTCATACAGCTTCTCTTCTATGTCCTTCGGATCATAGGTCTTGGCTAATTCTTTATACATGGTATCATCCTTTCTGTTCATCCGTATAACGCGGCGAAGCTCCCCGCCCGGTTAAAATAAAAAAAGCTCCCCGTCCAATAAGGACGGAAAGCCGCGGTACCACCTTAATTCACAGACCGGACCTTTAAGGCCCGAATCTGCCTTTGTTCCGGTCATATAACCGGCTCGTCTGTAACGGGACTTCCCGGCAGCCCCTACTCCCGCCTCCGGCGGTTTGGGAACTGCAGCTCCGAAGCTACCTTCGGCAGCCACTTCTTCCGGAATCCTCTCAGCAGGGCGCGCGCCCCGGATTCCTCTCTGTCGGAAGGTTCTCTGCCTACTCCTCTTCTTCCACGCAATTCAACGGATCAAATTATAGTATTCATCATATTGAAACAAAGGGCTGTTGTCAAGAGGGAAATTGTAAAAACTTATGATCCTCTTGTT
>DVNP01000243.1 GCA_018714285.1 Candidatus Caccomorpha excrementavium
CCGCTATGTCCAATGTTTATGTCCATTTCTCGTAAAATTTCTTTTCCTGCACGATATTCAGTTGTCAAGTTTCGGTTGGAATCTCATTCATTGAGATTCCGAGAAGATATTAAATAATAACCCCATTATAATCAAAAGACCAGCATGAGGCAAGAAGAAAAAGGAAAAGCCGGATTCGTTCTTGTCTTTCGCGAATAAAACCTCTATAATAGAAAGGTGTATTTTTATTAGGACTCCAGAAAGGAAACACAGGATGAAGGATTTAATTGAAATCAGATGGCACGGACGGGGCGGCCAGGGAGCGAAGACGGCGGCTCTGCTGCTTGCGGACGTGGCATTCGGCACCGGCAAATATGTGCAGGGCTTCCCTGAATACGGGCCGGAGAGAATGGGCGCGCCGATTACGGCCTACAACCGGATCAGCGATCGGGTAATCAGGGTCCACTCCAATATCTATCAGCCGGATTATGTTGTTGTTGTGGACGACACGCTGCTGGATGATGTGGATGTGACAAAGGGCCTGAAGAAAGAGGGGGCTATTATAATTAATACGGAGAAGGAGCCGGACGAGATCCTTCCGAAGCTGAAAGGGTATGAAGGAAGTGTCTATGTCATTGACGCAAGAAAGATTTCGGTTGCGGCTCTTGGAAGGTATTTTCCGAATACGCCCATGCTTGCCGCAATTGTCAGGGTCAGCGGCATTATGGAGGAGCATCTGTTTGTGAAAGAAATGGAGCATTCCTTCGGGCATAAGTTTGCTTCCAAGCCGGAAGTGATTGCGGGTAATATGAAGGCCCTGGAGATTGCATTACGGGAGGTGCGTAAGGTATGAATACGGATATCAGCAGGTTACATGAAGCCGTGAGCTGGCAGCAGCTTACGCCGGGTTGTACGATTACGGGATCCATGACCTCCGCGGCATTTCGTACGGGAGAATGGCGTGTGGACACGCCGCGGTTCCTTGAGGAAAAATGTAAGCAATGCCTGATGTGCGTTCCGGTCTGCCCGGACAGCTCGATTCCGGTACAGGATAAGAAGAGACTGGATTTTGATTATGATCACTGCAAGGGCTGCGGAATCTGCGCGGCGGTGTGTCCGTTCGGAGCGATCGAGATGAGAAAGGGGGAGAAGTAAATGGCAGTCAGAGAACGTCTTTCGGGAAATGAAGCGGTAGCGATTGCGATTCGTCAGATTAATCCCGATGTCATGCCGGCATTTCCGATTACGCCGTCAACAGAGATTCCTCAGTATTTTTCTTCCTATGTAGCGGACGGGAAGGCGGATACGATATTTATTCCGGTTGAGAGCGAGCATTCCGCGATGAGCGCGGCAATCGGGGCGAGCGCGGCGGGAGCCAGGACGCTGACGGCGACCTCCTCCTGCGGAATGGCGCTGATGTGGGAGCTGCTGTATGTGGCGGCGTCGAACCGTCTTCCGATTGCGATGGCGCTGGTGAACCGCGCTCTGTCCGGGCCGATTAATATCAACTGCGATCATTCCGATGTTATGGGCGCAAGGGATGCGGGCTGGCTTCAGGTTTTCGCGGAGAACAACCAGGAAGCATATGATAATTTTGTGCAGGCTTACCGGATCGCGGAGCATAAGGATGTCAGACTTCCGATTATGATCTGTCAGTACGGCTTCATTACAAGCCATGCGGTGGAGAATATCGAACTGATTGAAGATGAGAAGGTGAAGGCCTTCGTAGGCGAATATGAACCGGAGGATTATCTGCTTAAGGACGGGGAATCGTTCCATGTAGGTCCTTACGCGGTTACAAATTATTACATGGAAGCGAAGAGAGCGCAGGCGGAAGGAATGAAGAATGCGAAGAGGGTCATTCTTGAGGTTGCGAAGGAATTCGAGGCCATGACCGGGCGTTCTTACGGCTTCTTTGAAGAGTACAGGCTGGCGGATGCGGATTATGCGATTGTGATTATGGGATCAGCCGTGGGAACGGCAAAGGACGCGGTGGATCGCTTACGGGCTCAGGGAGTGAAGGCCGGACTGCTTAAGCTTCGCGTATTCCGTCCGTTCCCCGCAGAAGAGCTTGCGGCTGCGCTGGCTCATGTCAGAGTGTTAGCCTGTATGGACAGGACGGAGAGCTTCAATAATGAGTGCGGACCTCTGGGAGCCGAGGTTAAGAGCGCTCTCTTTGACGCTGGTCTTGCGCCGAAGGTGATTAATTATGTGTATGGTCTGGGCGGCAGGGATGTAACGGTAGAGAGCATTACTTCCGTGTATGAGGATCTGATTCAGATCGATAAGACGAAGGAGATGGGAGCGAAATACCGCTATCTGTCGCTTCGGGAAGAGTAAGAAAGAAGGGAAGCAAAGAAACAATGGCATATAATTTTAAAGAAACGATGAACCGGGAGGAACGTCTTGCTCCCGGGCACAGAATGTGCGCAGGGTGCGGCGGCACGATTGCAGTCAGAAATGTTCTGAGGGGACTTCACCCGGAGGATCATGCGGTAATAACCTGCGCAACGGGATGTCTGGAGGTATCTTCCTTCACTTATCCTTATACGGCCTGGAAGGATTCCTTCATACATAATGCGTTCGAAAACGCGGGCGCGACCTGCGGCGGTGTGGAGGCAGCTTATGAAGCGCTGAAAAGACGCGGCAAGGTAAAGGGCAATTATAAGTTCATTGCCTTCGGCGGGGACGGCGGCACCTATGATATCGGCTTCCAGTCGCTCTCGGGCGCGATGGAACGGGGGCATGATATGGTATATGTGTGCTATGACAACGGCGCGTATATGAATACCGGAATTCAGCGTTCCTCCGCGACGCCGATGTATGCGGATACGACTACGACGCCGGTCGGAAGCCGGTCCGCGGGTAAGCCGCAGTACCGCAAGGATATCGTGGATATCATAGCGGCCCATAATATTCCGTACGCGGCCCAGACAACCTTTGTCCAGAACTTCAGGGATATGCATATCAAATCGGAGAAGGCAATCTATAAAAAAGGCGCGGCCTTTTTAAATGTCATGGCTCCGTGTCCGAGAGGCTGGAGATACGATACGCCGCAGATCATCGAAATCTGCAGGCTGGCGGTGGAGACGTGCTACTGGCCGCTGTTCGAGGTAGAAGACGGGGTCTGGACCCTGAATTATGAGCCGAAGAAAAAGCTTCCGATTGAAGATTTTCTCCGTCCCCAGGGAAGATTTAAGCACCTGTTCCGCAAGGGAAATGAGGAGCTGCTGGTGAAGTTCCAGCAGGAGGTCGATCGCAGATGGGAGGATTTGAAATACCGCTGCGCAAGATAGAGCAGAGGATGAGATGATAAGATTAACAAAAAAAGAGTCCGACAAAACCGGAGACATGGCGCTCCGGGTTCATCGGACTCTTTTCTGATATAGCTTAGAATGCGGTATTCTGTTCCGTTTTCGATTCCTTCTGCCTGCGCCTTGTCTCCTTCATCCCCGCAAGAATCAGACGCTTTGCCCGAAGCGCTTCTTCTGTTGTCGCGGCGGGAATATCCTTCAGAGGATAGGGGATGCCAAGGCCGTCATACTTCGCAATTCCCATGGTATGATAGGGAAGAATATCAAGCGCTTTGATATTGGGCAGCCCTCCGAGAAATCTTCCGAGCCCGGTCAGATCCTCCTCCCTGTCTGTAAGGCCGGGAACTACGACATGCCGGATCCATACGGGGATATTCTTCTCTGCCAGATAACGGGCGAAGGAGAGGACGGCTCCGTTCTCATGTCCGGTAAGCTGTTCGTGTACGTCCGGCCGGATATGCTTGATATCCAGCATCACCAGATCCGTGACAGCAAATACGCGCTCAAACCGGTCAGCAGTCTCTTTGCCGCCGTGAAAGGTAATCCCTGAGGTATCGATACAGGTATGAATCCCCTGTTCTTTTGCGAGTTCAAACAGCTCCGTAACGAATTCAATCTGAGCAAGGGGCTCGCCTCCCGTTACCGTAATACCGCCCTGCTTCATGAAGGAGCGGTAGCGGAGCGCATCGGCGAGAATGTCTGCGGCTTCCCGTTCTTCTCCCTTTCCGAATTCCCAGGTATCCGGATTGTGGCAGTAGAGACAGCGCATGGGACAGCCCTGCAGGAACACGACATAACGGATGCCGGGGCCGTCCACTGTACCGAACGATTCCGTCGAGTGAATATAACCCTTCATGACGCGCCGCCTTACAGCTGCTGATGGAAGGTTCTGGCGATTACGTCGTCCTGCTGCTCCTTGGTGAGCTTAATGAAGTTCACGGCATAGCCGGATACCCGCACGGTAAGCTGAGGATACTTCTCCGGATGAGCCTGCGCGTCCAGGAGAGTTTCCCTGGTAAATACATTTACATTCAGATGGTGTCCGCCCTGTTCTACATAGCCGTCCAGTAAATTAATTAAATTATCTACCTGCTGTGACATAATATCCTCCGTTTCTGCGCCGCGTCGCGGTTTTCGGAGCCTGCGGACGCGGCGCGGACGCAAGGCCCTTTTAAAGTTAATCTTCCTCGTGCAGACCATACCATTCATCGGTCTGGTCACCCGGGTCATCCTCCGGTTCCTCATCGTCAAACCCTTTGTGCAGGGTAGGAACGCGGCAGGCCATATTGCCCGTCCCGCAGTCCGCGGAACGGAAGGTTTCGACAACCTTCTCCTGGGTTATGCCGTCTTCTCCGAAAATGATATTCATATGACCGCCGCCGCCCGACATGAAGGAGTCGAGCATGGCAATCAGCTCGTCAATCTGTTCCCTGTTATCATCCGGCATGGAATCACACCCTTTCTGTGAAAGCCTGAGCGGTTACTGATCTTCCTCCATCAGTCTGTCCAGATCCAGTTCTCCTGCAAAGAGCGTATCATCCTTGCCGAGAGCTCCGGGTATGATGGAGAAGGTATTCGAGATGCCGTCCTGCGCGTGACGGAACGGAAGCTTGGCGACCGAAGCGAGAGAAGCGGCGGCTCCATGCGTATCCCTGCGGTGCATCGGATTGGCTCCCGGAGCCAGCGGCTCGCCCATGCGCCGTCCGTCAGGAGTATTGCCGGTCTTCTTTCCGTATACGACATTCGAGGTAATGGTCAGAATGGACATGGTCGGGAAGCTGTCGCGATAGGTGTGGTGCTTTCTGATTTTGTCCATGAAGGTACGGACCAGATTCACCGCGATACTGTCAACCCGGTCGTCATTGTTGCCGTACTTCGGGAAGTCTCCCTCAACCTGGTAATCCGTGACGATACCGTCTTCATCGCGGATTACCTTCACCTTCGCGTATTTAATCGCGGACAGGGAATCCGCCACGACGGAGAGTCCGGCGATTCCGGTGGCAAAATACCTCTTGACATCCCGGTCATGCAGGGCCATCTGAACCTTCTCATAGGCATATTTATCATGCATGTAATGAATGACATTCAGAGTATTCACATAGAGCCCCGCCAGCCATTCCATCATGTCATCATATTTGGACATGACATCATCATAGTCGAGATAATCACCCTCAACCGGACGGTATTTGGGGCCGACCTGAATCTTAAGACGCTCGTCCACGCCGCCGTTAATCGCATAGAGGAGGCATTTCGCAAGGTTCGCTCTGGCGCCGAAGAACTGCATTTCCCTGCCCACGCGCATGGAGGAGACGCAGCAGGCAATCGCGTAATCATCGCCGTGAACCGGGCGCATCAGGTCGTCATTCTCGTACTGGATCGAAGAGGTCTTAATCGAGATCTTCGCGCAGTATTCCTTGAAGGCCCTGGGAAGCCTGGTAGACCAGAGCACGGTCAGGTTGGGCTCCGGAGCCGTTCCGAGGTTCTCAAGCGTATGAAGATAGCGGAAGGAGGTCTTCGTGACCATATGTCTGCCGTCTATGCCGATCCCTCCGATGGATTCCGTTACCCAGGTGGGATCTCCGGAGAAGAGGGCGTTGTATTCCGGCGTTCTGGCGAAGCGTACCATACGCAGCTTCATAATAAAATGGTCAATGTATTCCTGAGCCTGTTCCTCTGTAATCACGCCGTTTCTTAAATCGCGCTCAATATAAATATCAAGGAAGGTGGAGGTTCGTCCAAGGCTCATGG